>NZ_LT607562.1:82910-157118 GCF_900095275.1 Pseudomonas sp. UMAB-40 | reverse complement strand
AAGCCGCTGCCAAAGTGATCGGCGAAAAACTGGACCTGGACGCTGACTCGGTCGCCCGCCTGCAAATCATCCCGTTGCGCGGCAGCCTGTCGGGTGTTCCAACGGATCCGACCATCTACCGCTTCTACGAAATGATCCAGATCTACGGCACCACCTTGAAAGCCCTGGTTCACGAGCAGTTCGGCGACGGCATCATCAGCGCGATCAACTTCAAGCTGAACATGAAGAAAGTCGAAGACCCAGAAGGCGGCCATCGTGCAGTGATCACCCTCGACGGCAAGTTTCTGCCACTGCGCCCTTTCTAAGGATGCAACCGGACCTGTAAATCGGCCCGCAGCCTTGCGGGCCTGCTTCAAAAAATTTCTTAACCCTTTCGATCAATCACCACATTTGAATGGAGGATTCGTCATGAAAAAAATTCTGTTTCTCGCCCTGTCACTGACCGCCTCGCTGTCGGCCTACGCCCAGCCAGCCGTGGTCCCGCCGGAGGCTGTTCCCTATGCGTATGGCATGCACCTGGATATCGCCAAGGTAATTCACATCACCCCGACGGCGGATGTCTGCGGCCCGACGCCCGTGCAAATGACTTACCGCGATTCGCACGGTGAAACCCACATCCTGGAATACAGCGTGATCGGTAGCGGCTGTACCAACTGATCGTCACTCACTCAACACTCAATGAAAGGTAAACATCATGAAAGCGCTCATCGAAGGTTTTTTGAAGTTCCAAAAAGAAGCATTTCCTCAACGCACTGACCTGTTCAAACACCTGGCCACCACGCAACATCCAGGCACTCTGTTCATCACTTGCTCCGACAGCCGTGTGGTGCCGGAACTGCTGACCCAGCAAGAGCCTGGCGAACTGTTCGTGATCCGTAACGCCGGCAACATCGTGCCGTCCTACAGCCCGCACTCCGGTGGCGTGTCGGCCACTGTCGAATACGCCGTCGCCGTACTGGGCGTGACCGATATCGTGATCTGCGGCCATTCCGATTGCGGTGCCATGACCGCTGTCGCCAAGTGCAAATGCATGGATCACCTGCCTGCGGTCGCGGGCTGGTTGCAACATGCCGAGTCGGCGAAAGTCATCAACGAATCGCGCCCTCACGCCAATGAAGCGGCCAAGGTCAGCTCCATGGTGCGCGAGAACGTCATCGCCCAACTGGCGAACATTCAGACCCATCCGAGCGTACGCCTGGCGCAGGAAAAAGGCCTGGTGAATCTGCATGGCTGGGTCTACGACATAGGCACCGGTTCGATCGACGCCCTGGACGCCGACAACAAGACGTTCAAGTCGCTGGTCAAACATCCGAACACCGTTGCCGTTCATGCCCGTCCCGCGCAAGCGGTTGCCTAAGTCAGCCTCTGATTTTCAGGAGTACTCAACATGCTTGAAGTCACTATGTACACCACCACGACCTGCCCCTACTGCCGTAATGCCAAGCGTTTGCTCGATGCCAAAGGCATTTCGTACAAGGAAATCGATGTGCGCTCAATCGACGTGAAGAACGAAATGGTCAGCCGAAGCGGTCGCCGTACCGTCCCGCAGATCTTCTTTGGCAACTGGCACGTTGGCGGCTTCGACGACCTGGCTCAACTTGAAAGCGAAGGCGGCATCGACGAGGTACTCAACCCGCGCATGGCGGGATGAGCGCCGATGACGCCAACTCACAATTCCAGCACCAGGGGGGCATCGCCCTCCTTGGCTTGCGCTGGCACCGCACAGCAAATCAGTACTTCCCCATCGACCGGCATTTCAGCCGGCAGATTCAGATAGTGCACTTGGCCGCTGACCAATTTGGTACGGCATGTTCCGCACGATCCACCCCTGCAACTGAAGTCCGGGTTCAGACCACGGCTCTCCGCCAACTCCAATAGAGTCCCGCCACCCGGCTCCCACCGTGCTTCTTTTGCCGAGGCCGAAAACAGCACTTTGACCGGGTTGCTTGCCGCCGGTATCTGCGCCACCGCCAGGGTCAATTGGTCCCGCTGACGAACCAGGGTCGAAGGACCGAAAGTCTCCGCGTGAATACGGTCATCGCCAATACGCAACTCACGCAGGCCGTCGTACAGCGCCTGTGTAAAGGCACCAGGGCCACACAGGTAGAAGTCGTAATCGTCCAGGGGCAACAATGCCTTGAGCAGTTCGACATCCACACGCCCCGCCACCTCAAAATCCTCACCAACGCGAGCGTGAGTTTCCGGCTGACTGAGCAGACGCAGCGCACGAATTTTGTCCTTGGCTCGAGTCGCCAGTTCGTACAACTCATCGCGAAACCCGAGTTCCCCCAGGCTGCGCGCACTTTGGATGAACCAGGTGGGTCGAGTGCGACGGATACGTTCGCCTTCATAAATGACTTCGCGCAGCATCGACAGCAGCGGGGTCACGCCCACGCCCGCGGCCAGCAAAACCAACGGACGATGCTCATCGGCTTGCACCGTGAAGCGCCCTTGAGGGGCACGGGCTTCAACCAGATCCCCGACCTGAACGCGGTCATGCAGATGGGACGAGACACGTCCGTCACGCTTGACGCTGATGCGGAAAAAACTGTCCGATGGCGCGCTCGACAAGCTGTAGGTTCTGACCAGTGACGCCTGTCCTTCAGCAAGGCAAAAACGCACCGGCAGATGCTGGCCAGCCTCGAATCGAGGGATGCCTGCACCATCGGCGGGTTCAAAGTAGAAGGAGCGAATGGAGCTGCTCTCGTCAACGATTCGCGTCACCCGCAACGGTCGCCATTGATCGCGCAAGGCATCGGCTTGCAATCGTCCTTCGGCTTGCTCCCAACTGCCGGTCAGCAGGCTATTGGGCGAAAAACCTTCAAACCGCCAACGTAGGGCCAACACGGCCGGACGTCGAACCACCTGCTCCACGGTCAGCGTCCAAAGCCGCTCAGCTCCCTGAAAGGCAGCAATCTCCGGCCCCTCGAGAATGATCTCGGTGCGCCCGCTGACTTGCAGCATGTCGCCTGTTTCAAAATTGATGAACACCAGCCCCGCGCGCGGGTTGAGCAGGAAATTACCTAAGGTGTTGAAGTGCAGGTTGCCGGCGAAATCGGGAATAGTCAGCACGTTGCCATCGATCCGAACGAACCCCGCGTTACCCCCCCGGTGCGAGACATCCACCGAGCGTTGGGCTGGGTCACCGTCCAGGTCGACATAGCTGGCGAGGAAAAAGGTATCGGCCTTGCTGATGGTCGCCTTCGCGGCTTCGTCCAGCTGGTTGAGACGTTCGGCCGGGACATTGGCTGAGGCTTGGCCAAGGCTGACCGGCTCAACGCCTCGCAACTGAATGTATTGCGGGCAGTTGCCGAAAGCGTGCACCACAGAAACGGCAAAACCGCCTGGCGAGGCGGTGCTGATGTTGCCGTTCATGCGATTGCGCCTTCGGGTCTTCAGGTCAATGCCCAGCAGTCCCACCGCAGCGCCCTGCTTAAGGGCCGCCCTGACCGGATCACCCTCGGCGGGGAGGCGGTCGAGTTGCAGCACGCGCGGATCGGGTGAATGGATGAAGCCAGGGGAGCCTTCGATCAACGTGGCCCAAGGCATCCCTTGTTCATCGACCGCACCCACCACCAGGTAAGGCAACTGGTTGTAAAACAATCGATGCTGATCAGGCATGTAGTCACGCACGACCTTGCGTCCGAATATCTCCATCTGATCGGCGACGCCGACGCTTTCCTGCAGTTCACGCTCACCCGCATGCCAGGGGGATTTTCCTGGCGCGTCCGACTGATTCATGATCACCTCTACGCATTCGTAAACAGGTGCCCTTCACCCGCCGCCCGGCGAGGAAGGGTTGAATCCCCGGCAGCGGGGTCTAATACGCAGTTGCCGGTGATCATCAACTCTGCGCTTTACAACCTCATGAAGCTCGAGACAGACCCCGCACGCACTCGAGTTGCCTGGAATCGCCTAAGTGGATAGCGACCCCGCTATGGAAGCCCATAAAGCTTTTTTCTGTCTTGATCAGTTTGACCGGATGGACGAATTTGCTCCCCTTTGGCGTAGGCCCGAACCACTGCTGGACGCAAACTGATTTTTTCCAGCCAAGCGGCGACGTTAGGGTAACCATCAAGCGTCATTCCTTGCTTGTCATGTTGCAGCACCCAAGGATAGATCGCCATATCGGCAATGGAGTAATCGCCGGCGACGTAAGGTCGTTCGCTCAATTGCTGCTCCAGAACGCCATACAAACGTTCGGTCTCTTTACTGAACCGTGCCACGGCGAGCGGCAGATGTTCAGAGGCATAATTAAGGAAGAACACTGCCTGTCCCAATATCGGCCCCAGGTTCGCCGCTTGCCAGAACAGCCACTGCATGACTTCAGCCGCCCCTTTCGTATCCGCCGGGATGAATTGCCCGCGGCGCTGAGCCAGGTACAACAGAATCGCCCCTGACTCGAAGACCGATACACCCGTCTCTCTGTCGACTATCGCTGGAATGCGCTGATTAGGCGAAATCCGGGTGAACTCAGTGGAAAATTGCTCACCATTGCTGATATTGACGGGATGCGCGACGTAGGGATGTCCCGATTCCTCAAGAAAAACGGCGACCTTCTGCCCATTGGGGGTTGGCCAGTAGTAGTAATCGACAGCATTGGAAAGATTGGACATTGGGTTACCTTTTTCGGCAGCAGAATGAAAACCTAGGCCACATACTCGTCAGTGCTCAGCACTTCGGCATACCCGAACTTCAAGGCGGCCATGAACGCCGCATGCACCAGATGCGCAGGAACCTTGACGTCGTTGAACTCCAGGTCGTGGGTCGTACAGGCATCGTGAATAACGGTCGCCTCAAACCCGAAGTCGTCAGACGCGCGGGTGACAGCATCGATGCACATGTGGCTCATGTTGCCGACCACGGTGACCCGTTCAATCTCGTTATGTTCAAGCACTTCCAGCAGTTCAGTTTCGCGGTATGGGTTCATGAAATGTTTGACGATGACCAACTCATCCCCAAGGTTGCGCACCTTCTCGTGCAATTGCGCGCCGTCGGAGCCCGGGACAAAAAACGGTGCATCAGGCGCTAAAGTCTCGTGACGGATATGGATGACCAGGTCACCCCGTTCACGTGCTGCTCCAATTACACGAGCCGCATTGTCAGCGGCCGAGTCAGTAGCGTTGAGTTCCCATTTGCCGCCGGAAAAATAGTCGTTTTGAATATCAACGACGATGAGTGCTGTGTGAGTCATACGGTTACCTTGGAAAAGAGTCGATTCGAAGTTGATGGATCATTTCAGGGCACTTGCGGCGTTTCGTACCAATCACGGTCGGGTGTGGCGAAGCGCATCTTCTTGCGGATGAAAGCGGCATTTTCGACGCTGGTTATTTTTTCGAGCAGTACGAATGCAACTTCGGTGGCAGTGCCCGGCCCGCTTGAAGTGATGATCTGGTCATCGACAACCACGGGGCGATCGACAAAGCGTGCACCGGTTTCCAACAGTTGGTTTTTCCGCTTGCCGCCCTCCTGGTGGTAGGTCGTGGCGTTCCTGTCACGCAGCACGCCGGCCACGCCCAGGCACACGGAAGACACGCAAACGCTGGCAACGGGTTTACCGGCTTCGACGAAATGCCGGATGGTCGCCAGGAAGGGTTCGCTCAAGGCTTCCTCGTAAAAACCCGACGGTTCAAATCCACCCGGCAGTGCCAAGGCATCGAAGCTGTTCATGTCCAGATCGCTCAATAAAAAACTCGGATTGAGCGTGAGACCGAAGGTGGTCACGATCTTTCTGCGAAGGCCGGCGTTGACCAGTTCCACAGGGTGCTCACCCAGCAGGTTGGCCCAGCCAAGCACATCGGTAAAAGCGGCCATTTCCAGGGGTTCTACGCCGTTGGCCAGTAACATAAGCACGCGTTTCATCGGTCATGAGCCTCTGCTGTACAGCATGGAAGAGTGTGTGTGCTTATGCTCCGCCTTAACCGCGATGTAGAGAACGACCACAAAATACAATCCACTATTTCGCTTACTGAAATGCTTCGCCGACTCCAGCAGCTGGAACGGCGTGGTCGAGATTCTGGAAAAGATGGCTATCTGGTATTCGCGGCTTCAAGGGCGACGCACAGTCAGTGGCGGATGTACTGAAATGCATCAATACCCCAGTGGCATTGGTTGGGCATTGCTATGGAGCCAGGCAACATGCAGGAGCGAAGCTTGCTCGCGATGGCGTAGGGTCAGTTGATAGCTCTGTTGAAGGTCCCGGCCTCTTCGCGGGCAAGCCAAGCGCCTACCGGGTTTTGGATCAAGGAGCATCCGGCTGCATGGCCGGATGCTCGCGCAGGCCGTTGACGATGTGGTCGACAAAACTGCGCACGCGCATCGAGGCCTTGCGCCCTTCGCGGTACACCACGTGTACCGGCAGCGCCGGTAACTCATAGGGCTGCAGCACACGCCGCAGTCGCCCAGTGTTCAAATACTCGTACAACGGATAGCTCACACACTGGGTAATACCGGCGCCATGAGCGGCTGCATCGATGGCCGCCTGCACTGTTGCGCAACTGATCCGCGTCCGGGCTTTTAAGTGATTCACCCCACCATCGTGGTGAAAGTCCCACTGGACCCTGTCTCGATAAGCATGTGTGGCGACCAGCCGATGATTTCGCAAATCCTCCGGTACGCCGGGCTCACCGTGAGCAGCCAGATAAGCAGGACTGCTGCATACCATCGAGCGAACAAAGCCCACCTGCCGTGCGATCAATGACGAACTGGGCAGATTGCCGACCAGCACCGCCACATCGATTCCCTCTTCATTCATGTTCGGAAAACGATCATGGTATTGCGCAAAGACTTTTACCTCGGGATACAGACTCATGTAGTCCGTCAGAATCGAGGTCATGACATAACGGCTGAACAGCAAAGGCATCAGTACCGTGAGATTGCCTTGGGCCTGAACGTGCAGGCCCTTGGCCGAAGCCTCTGCATCTTCGATGGCCCTGAGAATGCGTGAACAATCGGCCATGAAGCCGGCGCCGGCCTCGGTCAGCGACACCCCGCGGGTGCTTCGAAGCAACAGCGGCACGCCAAGACGTTCCTCCAACCGTGCAATGGCGCGAACCACCGTAGGTCCGGACACATCCAGACGACGGGCCGCAGCCGCCAGACTAGGGCGCTCCGATAGCGCTTCGAACATCAGCAATTCATGGTAGCGGTCCATCAGTTGGAACCTTTCACCACAGCTTTGAGCGCCTTGTCCTTGCCCAGTCGATCCGCGAGAAAATCCACGAAGGTACGAACCTTTGCCGGTATGCGGGTGTTCTTGAGGTAGACCACTTGAATGGGCAGCGCAGGTGGTTCGAAGTCCTCCAGCACCAATTCCAGTTCGCCAGCCGCCACCTGGTTGGCTACCTGGTAGGACAACACCCGCGTGACGCCCCAGCCCAGGCTGGCGATATTGATCGCGGCCTGATTGGCGGTGACCACCAAGCGCGGTTCGAATCGAAAGCTCAGTGCGTTGCCGTCGTTGACGAATTGCCAGTCGCTCAGCAAATGGCTGGCCGAAGACATGACGATGTTGGCGGTATTGAGTTCACCGGGATGACGCGGCCTGCCATAGCGCTCGAAATAATCGGGGGTACCGCAGATCACCTGACGTACTTCGCCGACTTTGATGGCCTGCTGATTGGCCTCGTGCAAATGGCCGATTCGTATGGCCACATCGATACCCTCGTCGGCCATGTTCACGACACGATCCACCAGCAATGCATTGAGGTGCACCGAGGGAAACTGGTCCACGTAGTCGGCCAGCAGCGGCGCGATGTACAACTCGCCAAACAGCACCGACGCGGTCACGGTCAAATGTCCGCACGGTATCGAGTAACTACCGGCAGCCGCCTCCTCCGCCTCGTCGATATCACTGAGGATACGCCGACAATCCTCTAGATAGCGTTGACCCGCTTCAGTGAGATGCAGGCTGCGAGTGGTTCGAGAAAGGAGTTGTGTGCCGATTCGCTCTTCCATCGCGGCGATGGCACGGGTCACGCTGGGGGGAGAGATTTTCAACCGACGGGCGGCGGCGGCAAAGCCTTCTTCCTCGGCTACTGCCATGAATATCTGCATTTCTTGAAAACGATCCATAAGCGCCCCTGTCTTGATGAGAGGACAGCGAGGTATCTGGCCGCTTGCGCGGGAAGAACTGTTTGCCAGTATCGTCGGCTACAGCGACTTTCGCACGCGCCGTCGGGCTGGCGGCATGTACGTAAAGCGTCCTGGGAGAACGGCGAAACAAATAAAAAGGAGCTGGCCGGGGTTATTTTCCCGGCAAGCTCCTTCGGAATCGAATCAAGCCTCTTGCAAGCCTACAGCGGTACGTTGCATGCCAACGAAGTTCGGCAACCCTTCGATGCTGCTCAACCAGGCACGGATTTTCGGGTAGTCAGTCAGCGCCACGTTACCTTCCGGTGCGTGGGATACGTAAGTGTAGGCGGCAACATCGGCGACGGTCGGCTTGTCGCCGGCCAGGAATTTGCTCTGTCCCAGCTCCTGCTCCATGACATTGAGCAGGGCATGAGAACGTTTGATCGTTTCTTCGGCGTCATAACCGGCACCAAACACGGTGATCAATCGCGCAGTGGCAGGGCCCGAACTGATTTGACCGGCGGCTACTGACAACCAGCGTTGAACCCTGGCTTGCTCTACCGGATCGGTCGGCAGCCATTGGCCCTTGCCGTATTTGGCGGCCAGATAAACCACGATGGCGTTGGAGTCTGCCAGGACGGTGCCGTTGTCATCGATCACCGGCACTTGGCCAAAGCGGTTGAGCGCCAGGAAGTCAGGCGCTTTGTGCGCGCCCTTCATCAGATCCACGAATACCAACTCGGTTGGCAGCCCCAGCAGGGACAGCATCAGTTCGACTCGATGAGAGTGGCCAGACAAAGGGTGACGATAAAGTTTGATCGCTTGCTGGGACATGACGTGCTCCGATTGTTGTTTGAGTTCGACCCGGTGATCGCGTCGATGGAGTTATCTTCCCCTCCCCTCGTAAACAGCGGAATGACCAGCAATTACAATCCAGCATTTCATTGCGTGTAATGATCATTTTTTGCCGAACCTACTGCCCCACCGACACGCCCAACATCAAGTCCATAAAGGCGACTGACGCCGCGCTGTGGTAGTTGTTTTTACGCCGCAGCAAGGCGGCTCCGCGCCGTGGCCCCTTGTCCAGCAGCGCGATCCTGCGCAGGGCGCGGTCCTGGGTAGCGATGGGCTCCGGAAGAATAGTGGCGACCGCCGTGTGCCGCATGACTTCCAGCAACGTGTTGACCGAATTGACCTCGATCACCACCTTGGGTGTGATCTGCGTCTTGGCGAAATACTCATCGATGCAGACACGGGTGGCGAAATCGGGAGTCAGCAACGCAAAGTCCAGTTGAGCGACCTGCTCGGCGGTCAAGGGTTTCTTACAGTCGTATAACGGATGATTGCGCCCCACCACCAGCCCCAGGGTTTCAATAAAAGCCGGGATCGTTTCGATGTCAGCATTTCTTACATCGTCAAACGCAATGGCGATATCCAGTGAGTCATCCGCCAGGCCGGTCTCGATATCGGCCATGGAGAGTTCAAAGATCTCCAGATGGATGTTCGGATAGAGAGCCATGTAGTCGCGCACCAACGATCCTACCAAGTACGCCATGAACGTCGGTGTCATGGCCAGGCGCAGGGTGCCGCGGGACAGATCCTTCACGTCGTGCAATGCGCGCTTGCCAGCTTCCAACTCAACCAATACGCGACGTGCACATTCAATGTAAGCCTGCCCCGCATCGGTAGGTTTTACCGTGCGCGAGGTCCGGTCGAACAGCACAACGCCGAGAGTCTCTTCCAACTGCCGGATCTGTTGCGACAAGGTCGGCTGGGAAACATGCAGCGCCTCGGCGGCGCGGGTGAAGCCGCCGTTATCGGCGACTGCCAACAAATAGCGCAAGTGTCGTAGCAGCATGGAATTCCCCCTCTATAGGCCCCGCTTATGCGTTGCATTGTATATCGGTCTTGGACGCTATCGAGCAACCAGCAGAACATTGCTTCACACCCAAGCAACACAAACCTGGCAACCGCCACCAAGCAAAACCGATAGGAGAAACACCATGCAACAGTCCCACGCTTACAACGACACCAGCCTCGAGCTGACCGCGAAAATCCTCGACGCCAAGGCGCGCAAAAACCTGTCCTTCGAACAAGTGACTGAAGGCACCGGCCTTGGCCTGGCTTACGTCACCGCTGCCCTGCTCGGCCAGCACCCGCTGCCTGAAGCCGCTGCCAAAGTGATCGGCGAAAAACTGGACCTGGATGCTGACTCGGTCGCCCGCCTGCAAATCATCCCGCTGCGCGGCAGCCTGTCGGGTGTTCCAACGGATCCGACCATCTACCGTTTCTACGAAATGATCCAGATCTACGGCACCACCTTGAAAGCCCTGGTTCACGAGCAGTTCGGCGACGGCATCATCAGCGCGATCAACTTCAAGCTGAACATGAAGAAAGTCGAAGACCCAGAAGGCGGCCATCGTGCAGTGATCACCCTCGACGGCAAGTTTCTGCCACTGCGTCCTTTCTAAGCGGATACAGGCCCGCACTCCTGCGGGCCATCACCCACCACCCAATATTTCCAGAGTAAAGACCATGAAAACCATGAAGACGATTGTTGCCTTGTTCCTGACCGTTGCCGCAGGTAGCGCTTTCGCCGCCAATGACGCACAGACTGCGCGCACCGGCGTTCCATTCGATGTGGCAAAAACCATCAGCATCTCCGACACCAGCCAGGCATGCGGGGTTGTGCAAGCCGAGATGGTGTATGAAGACTCCAAAGGTGAGCGGCATATTGCAACGTACCTGGTCGAGGGTGGTGGTTGCAGTACGGGCTGAGTAACCACAACGCTGAATGTGCAGCCTGATCTGAAGCGATGTTCACTTGAAAATGTCGTGTTCAAGACAATTACTTAGAAAATATGATGCAACACCTCAAAATTTCAGACTGCACATTCCGCTCTACCCTGAAGGGCGTACGCCCATCACGAATATAAAGATTTCCAGTGGTTCAAATCTGCTATCGCGCGGCTTCAGCAGCGGGAAACAAATTTCATTACCAAACAACCTCACGGCGCCTACACTGCAAGATGAGCGAAATTTTGTATATGGAGATAACAAACCGGCACGCGAGAACTGGAGTCACGGACGCTACAGAGTGAGCTGCCTGGGTAAGTTCATCTATAGTCAGTGACGCCTATGAATATGGCATCAGCTATCGACTCGCTTATGCGGTCACTTTACCGAAAACCACTGTGCCAGGTCGCCCGGGCTTGCGAATCATGAACGGGTCAGCAACCGGTTCTTCGGATTCACAATGTCCCCAGTCGATCACCTTCGGCCAATTTAATCTGCTCCCTGCCCAACGGCTGTTATTGAAAACAGGGAAACCGATTGAACTCGGAAGTCGCGCCCTCGACGTCCTGATTGCCCTGGTTGAGCATTCGGGTGAGGTGGTCAGCAACCGCGATCTGATCAGAATGGTCTGGCAGGACGTGATTGTCGATGAGAGCTGCCTGCGTGTGCATATCTCCGCGTTACGAAAAGCCTTATCGTGTGCCGAAACGGACGTGAGCTATATCGCCAATGTTCCAGGTCGCGGCTATAGCTTCGTAGCCTCCGTCTCCCGTGATTCTGATTCCGACACTGCCCAGGAATCGCCCCCGACCTCGATCAGCGCGCTGCCGCCACGATTGATACGAATGATAGGCCGTGACGAAACAGTCCATGACATCTCGCAACTGATAATGCACCACCGTTTCGTAACGATCTGCGGCCCCGGCGGTATGGGCAAAACGACGGTTGCGCTAGCGGTGACCCATCATTTGGTGGCGCATTTTGAAGGCCTTCTTCTCTTCCTGGATGTCAGTTCCATAACCGATCCTGCTTTGTTGCCAAGCATTCTGGCGTCAGCGTTAGGCATTCGATGTCACGGCATGAACCCTCTTCAAGCGTTGGTCGCTTTTTTGCGAGAAAAGCGATTGCTGCTGGTGCTCGATAGCTGTGATCACGTCATCGTGGCCGCTACTTATCTTGCAGAGAAGTTATTCGAAGAAACCGAACAACTACACATTCTGGTGACCAGTCGCGAGCCATTGCGGGCTGAAGGCGAGCATGTCCATCGATTGTGTTCTTTGACTTGCCCGCCAGAGATGTGCGGCTTGACGGCAACTGGCGCGCTGAAATTCTCAGCAGTGCAATTACTCGTCGAGCGAGTTCATAACAACGATAACGCGTTCATCCTGAGCGACAACGACGCGCCGATGGTTGCGCATATTTGCCGCAAACTCGATGGCATGCCTTTAGCGATAGAACTGGCAGCTGGCCAAGTCGAGGCCTATGGGATCCAGGGCATTGCCGAGTTACTGAATAGTCGAGTCAGCGTCAGCCTGTTTTGGGACGGCAGGCGGACAGCGCTGCCACGCCATCAAACGCTAATGGCTATGTACGATTGGAGTTGTGACCTGCTATCGGAAACCGAAGCTATCGTGCTACGACGGCTGTCGGTTCTGAGCGGTATATTTTCCCTGGAGCTGGTCACGGCAATCGTCAAGGCGGAAATCGATGAGTCATTGGTTATCGACGCGATTGGACGCCTGGTCAAAAAATCTTTGATTCTGGTTGAGCGTGCTGGTCAATCGATGCGTTACAAGCTGCCTCATACAATGCGGGCGTTTGCACTGGAAAAACTACGTACCCACGGTGAAGTGGATTTGGCGATCGAGCGTCATGCCATTTGCCTGTTATCAATGCTGGAACAACTGAACGTGCCAGGTGAGACACTTCCTGAATACGAGCGAATTCAACTGTACATTGAGCACTTGGGGAACATTTGCTCAGCATTGGAATGGGCGTTTTCCAATCATCGCAACCTGCTGCTCGGCATCCGTCTCGCCGCGGCAGCCGCCCCCCTATTCCTCGGTTTATCGATGCTGGATGAGTGTCGGCGGTGGAGTGAGCGGGCCCTGACGGCACGAGTCGAAGTAGCCAATGGAGCGCCACCGCACAAAGTGCAGCATTGGCCATGTTCAATCCCTTCAACGATGGCGTCAGGCACCTCGCAAACCCTGCCGGTCAACCCTCACAAGGTTATTGAATCCGTCGCAAATATTAACGACATCCTGCTTCGTCAATTGCAGCATTCTGTTCTGCCTGGATCCGAGGGGGTACGGAGCCCTAATGATATCCAGTGGCAGAATCTAAATCTCAGGACGCGAATTACTGAACCTAAAATTATCGCCATGATGCAGCGGGCCTTGGAAGACAGTGACAATCCTGTCGGTGTGCCGGGGTTCTCGTTCCGAACATGCAACGCGAATCCAGACCTAAAGCCGTCGCTCGTGAACGAGGACGAGTTCTCTTTCGGTGATGACTATCGCATTCGGGCACTGGCTTCTTTGGCTAGAGTTTTATGGCTACGCGGATACCCCGATCAAGCTGCCCGAATTGGACGGCAAGCTTTGGGTGATGCCTACAACTTGCGCCATCCCGCGACCATCTGCCTTTCGCTCATTTATGTGGCCACGGTTTTTTTATGGATGGGTGATTGGAACAATGCCGCTCAGACAATTGAAAAACTGATCTCGACGGCCGAAGAGAATGCCTTCGAGCACGATCATGCCGCGGGTATAGGCTTAAAAGGCATTCTGCTGATCGGCCAAAATAGAGTGGATGCAGGCATACATCTCTTGCATGAATGCTTGAACGTGCCGAGCATTGAGAACCATCAGGTGCTCACCACCATGTATGTGAGATGCCTCGCAAAGGGGGTTGCAGCCAAAGGCCGATATGACAATGCGATCGAGATCGCCAGCGGCGCACTGGAAATGGTCGAGCACGTCGGAGAAACACTCGATACTCCAGAAATTTTGCGGGTGACCGCAGACTTGTATGCGTATCGACCGAGCCCAGACCTGGCCTTGGCCGAGCAGTACTTGAATCGCTCACTGGCCTGCGCCGAACGCTTATCGGCCTTGGCTTGGGAACTGCGCACCGCTATCTCTCTTACTCGTCTGCATCTTTTGCAAGGCCGGGACGCCGAGGCAGGCCAGCGACTGCAGAACGTCTATGGCCGATTTTCCGAGGGCTTTGATTCAGCTGATCTGCGTGCTGCAAAACAATTGCTGAACTCATTGAACAAGCAAAGCGCATTGAAAATCACCCCAAGAGGACATCCGGCCACGGGGCCCGATTCAGCCCCGTGACAGGCGGCTCAATCAAACCTTGCCACCCAACATTCCGAGTACTTCTTCGGTAGTCCATACGGCGTTCGCCATGAACCGGTAGTTGATTATCGCTGCCAGATAACCATCACCTTCCGGAAGTTTCGGTCCCGCCACTGCATCACGCACCACCGCCACTTCGAACCCCTGTTCGAGCAGCTCGCGCATATGTGATTCGACGCAGAGATTGGCCAGCATCCCCGTCAAAATGACTTGGTCAACGAGCTGCTTGCGCAACTGGAGAGTCAAGTCGTTGACCTGGGGCCCATAAAGCTTGTGCGGTGAGCAAACAAAGGTTTTACCGTCCTCAATGTAAGGCTTGAACTCCGGCATGAAATCGCTTCCCGAGTTGGCGAACCCATCCAGATTGATGGCGCTTTTTCGATCAAACAGTTTCATTGAGTGCTGCATGACTTCCACGGGAGCCTGAATCTTCCAGTTGTGATCAGTGGCCCAGTAGTAATGCGGTGAAATGGCCACGGTAATACCTGCCGCTTTGGCGGCCTTGAACAAGCTCAACAGGTTCGGGACGAGATTCTGTTCTGTCACTGATTCCCCCGTCATTGGCCACGCAAGGCCCTTGGAACTCATGAAGTCGATCTGCGGATCGATCACCACAAGCGCTGCACGGGAAAGATCCAGCTTCATCGTCGACTTCGGCAGCGCAGGATTTTTCGGAGCAGCGTATTTCTCAAGTCCTGCGGGTACAGCTTTTTCGGCGCCGAATGCAGGCATTGCGCCTGCTGCCACGGTTGCAACAGCCCCCATTACAAATGAGCGCCTACCGATGGGGTAGCGTTTCTCAGACATGATTTCTCTCCAGTCAGTTATGACCTTCAACTGCGTAGAAATGCCAATAGATCCTTGTTGAGTTGTTCTCTATGGGTTTCCGTCAATCCATGGGGCGCCCCGGGATAGACCATCAGGGTTGCATCAGGAACAAGCTTTTTCGAGGCTCGGCCGGCGGCATCGATCGGCACGATCTGGTCATCGTCGCCATGGACGATCAGGGTCGGTTTGTCGAATTTTTTCAAATCTTGGGTGAAGTCAGTTTCCGAAAAAGCCTTTATGGAATCGAAGGTGTTTTTAAACCCGCCCACCATTCCCTGACGCCACCAGGAATCGATCATCCCCTGGGAGGTTTTGGCCCCTGGCCGGTTGAAACCATAGAATGGCCCCGACGGAATATCCCTGAACAACTGCGAGCGATCAGCGATCATCCCGGCACGAATGCCGTCGAATACATCGATAGGTAAACCGCCTGGATTTGCAGCAGTTTTCAACATCAGAGGGGGGACGGCAGATATCAAACAAATTTTTGCCACACGCGATGTGCCGTGCCTCCCCACATACCTGGCGACCTCGCCTCCGCCGGTGGAAAAACCCATGATCGAGGCGTTTTTCAGGTCCAGGGTATTGATGACTGTGGCCAAGTCATCAGCGTAATGATCCATGTCATTACCGTCCCACGGTTGGCTGGATCGGCCGTGTCCACGTCGGTCGTGAGCGATCACTCGGAATCCCTGATTTGCGAGGAAAAACGCCTGACCATCCCAACTGTCGGAGTCGAGAGGCCAGCCATGGCTGAGGGTGACTACCGGTCCGGTTTTCGGGCCCCAATCCTTGTAGTAAAGAATCACACCCTCGCTAGTAGTGATCGTGTTTGCAGTGACGTTGTGGGATTTTGCCGGTTCCGTCGTTTGTGCTTGAGCGGACTTTGGCAGCACGGTGGTAATCGCTGTGCCAAGACCGATCAGCACCAGACTGCGGCGAGTTGCCTCATCATGGGAAAGCGCAGATTTGTCTGTCATTTTTCTACTCCGAAAGCCGGCAACGAGGTCAGTGACACCTGATCACGTCATGAGCGGGAGACGGTCAAACTATGAGCGGCCGTAAACGTGTCAACGAGTAAAGAGATGTGAAACGGTGTTATGAAGTGCAAAGCACCAAATTGGGTCGGCGCAATACGATGAGGACGGTGCTGGCTCTACGAGTCTGCTAGAGGCGGCGCGTTAAAATGGGAAATTCAGGCAGGGCTTCAGGCGCACAAGAACGTTTTTACACAACCTCATTCGAGGATGTGTAAAAACGTTGAAGATGGACTTGTGAACGGCAATTCAAGCCGATTCTTAAGCTTCGGTTCCGCACTGCTGTCACGGGCACTCGGCGTGCTCTATGACGAGGTTACTGCGGTGGTGTGGACTTGAAGCTGGGGAGTGTCTGAATCCGATCCCACCAATCAGCGAAGCCACTGATGGCAAATATTTGCTCTGCGTCGGGAGTCATCGACAGGTAAGCACAAGCCGGCGCCAGATAAAGATCACCAATGCTTAGATCCTGCCCGGCAATAAACGGGTCGCTGCCTTTGATTTTCATCAATTCGCTCAGCACCAGTTTCGATTTCTCGATGCCTTGGAGGCGAGAGGTGTCGTTCTGTCCACCAATGAAGTCCGGGAACAAGTAATAACCGAATACTGAGGCCATCGAACCGTAGCCATAGGAATCGTAGATTGCTTGGGCCATGTGACTCCTGGCGCGATCCTTAGCGGTTTTGGGCGTCAGCGAAGGGCCCGGGAGCACCTCATCCAGATAGCTCATGATCGCAGCGGTTTCGATCACCCTGAAATCGTCGTGATCAATGACCGGGACCTTACCGAATGCATTCCGTGCAAGGTGCTCCGGCTGATGCGGTTCACCTTTCATCACGTTGACCTGTAGCTGATTAAACTCCGCACCTTTCTCCTTTAGCAGCATCTTCACCGTGCGTACATATGGACTGCCATCAAAACCGTAGAGAGTGAGGCTCATGACGAATGCTCCAATCTGGATGGACATTATCGAGACCCTGGCCTGCACGCACTGTTGCGATGCCAGAAGAACCGAGTCTGCAACACATCAAAACAAGCTTGTCGGCATACGGGGGCAACGGCGGCACGAAGGCCGCGAGGGAGATCAACGTCAGTTCGACGTTGCTGTAACCGATATTGAGGTGACGTACACCTTGGCAAGCCAATTTAATGTAGACCATCCGATGAGGCGTGAACGGAGCGGTCGGGTCGATATTTTCCGATGCTCGCTCTTCCCGCTCCGGTCAAATCCAACTCAATTTCAAGCAAAAGCGCGCGCCTGACTCCGCTTGTTTTTCTGTGCGAGCTTGCCTACCAACCGAATCGCAATGGCCGAAAACATGATGCCGAACGGCAATACATACCAGGCGCTCAGGGGAATGCGCTTGAAGTTGGAATACGTGAACACGGCTGCGAGCACCCACATCCCACTGACGTGCAAGGCCTTCCAGGTTTTGCGACCTATCAGACGTGTGGTGGCCTTGAAGGACGTCAAAGTCATCAACAGGATGAACAGATAGCCAAGCGTTCCAGGGATGTTGGTCAGGGTGCTTCGACCGGGCCAGAACTCAGTGTTCAGTTGACCGTATATGTAGATCAGGATCGCATGTAGCAGGTGAGAGAACGCGAACGCCAGTCCAATGAAACGACGCTCGCGAACCAACGCTTTGGAAAACGGTGACGGTACCAGAACTGCGAATGCAGAGGCGGTGAACGCCACGAGAAACAGGGCAAATGAGGTGCGCGCCGTGGCGCGGATGGCGCTGCGCAGGCCCTCTACCAAGTCTGGATTCAACGCCAGGATCAACGCCGTCATCACCGATATAAGCAAACACAGCAGACCGAACAGCGACCAGCCTTCGTAATGAGGTAATTGGACTTTCATAGCAAGACTCTTGAAAAATGTAGTGGGTTGACCGTTTGCCATCATCTGCCAGAGACAGGTGTACGCAGGGTCACAAACTCTTCCGCTGACGTCGGGTGCACGCCGATGGTTTCATCGAACAGGCGCTTGGTGGCGCCCGCTTTCAGCGCGATGGCCAGCCCCTGGATGATGTCTCCGGCGTCGGGGCCGACCATGTGCGCGCCCAGCACCCGATCAGTCACAGCATCCACCACCAGCTTCATCAGCGTCTGCTCGGACGATTGCGTGAGGGTCAGTTTCATCGGTTTGAATCGGCTCTCGAAAATCACTACTGGGTGGCCATTCTCCAGCGCCTGTTCCTCCGTCAGTCCAACGGTGCCGATATTGGGTTGGCTGAACACTGCGGTGGGGATGTGTCGGTAATCCACCGGGCGATACTCTTCGGGTTTGAACAGGCGACGCGCGACCGCCATGCCTTCCGCCGTGGCGACCGGGGTCAGTTGCACTCGGCCGATCACATCTCCCAATGCCAGAATCGATGGCTCGCGGGTTTCGAAGTTGTCGTTGACGTCGATGTAACCCTTGTCATTGAGTTCGACGCGGGTATTTTCCAGGCCCAGATTGTCGAGCATGGGCCGGCGGCCAGTGGCGTAGAAAATGCTGTCGGTCTCCAGTTGACGACCGTCGTTGAGCGTCGCCAGCAGACTGCCGTCCGGCTGTTTGTCGATCTGCACGATATCGGTGTTGAACTGCAATTGCAGACCGCGTTTGGTCAGCTCTTGCACAAGGTGCGTACGAACCGATTTATCGAACCCGCGCAGGAACAGGTCACCGCGATACAGTAGGCAGGTGTCAGCACCCAGGCCATTGAAGATCCCGGCAAATTCGACGGCGATGTAACCGCCGCCGACCACCAGAACGCGCTTGGGCAGCTGCTTGAGAAAGAATGCTTCATTCGAGGTGATGGCGTGCTCGCGACCTGGAATATCCGGAATCTGGGGCCAGCCACCGGTGGCAATCAGAATGCGTTCGGCGCTGTAACGCTGGCCGTTGATTTCGACGTGATGGGCATCGGTCAGCCGTGCATGACCTTCGAGCAAGGTCACGCCACTGTCGACCAGCAATTTGCGGTAAATGCCGTTGAGTCGTTCGATCTCGCGGTTCTTGTTGGAGATCAATTTTTCCCAGTCGAATTGCGCCTTGCCGGCGGTCCAGCCAAAGCCCTCGGCCTGTTCGAAGTCGTCGGCAAAATGGGAGCCGTAGACCAGCAGTTTCTTCGGCACACAGCCGACATTGACGCAGGTGCCACCGAGGTAGCGACTCTCGGCGACCGCCACTTTCGCGCCGAACCCTGCGGCAAACCGCGCTGCACGTACACCGCCGGAACCTGCACCAATCACAAATAAATCGAAGTCGTAGGTCATCTCAATTCTCTGCAAAGTCGCACAACACATGTGCAGCCAAATATCGTTAAAGGGGAGAGAAACGAAGTTTCAATGCACGCAAAATCGTGGCGCACAGTTTCAAGACCGAAGTCTTGTGCTGATGCGTGCCGGATCGGTGCGTGACAGATACCGCCCTGGATTCGCTAGCCAGCGCTCCCATCAAGTGGGGCAGCAAAAAGCCGCCTTCGTATTCGGTATCGGCCATGGCTGGAGTATCCAGCCATGGGTTACCGTCGCAGGAATGAGCGACATCAATCATGTGGGGACTCCCTGGATGGACACTGCATTAACCCGAAATGGGTCAATTGCTTCTGGGTTCAGTCTCACCATCCATGGGCAATAAGAGAACCAGCAGGGATGTCATGACTTAATTGTGCTGAGTGAAATAATCCAGGGAGGTGTTGCTCTGAACATACTGATCAAGCGCCGCATCAGCGTCTTGGGCGAGGTCATTGATCACCTCAAAGTGGCAAACGCCAGAACAACCATGGGTTTAAATGTTCTCCGATAAGCGATTCATGCGCGACTTTCCCGCAGCAGCTGACGAGCTGAGTCGGCCATCACGGTAAGAGAGCCTGCCAGCATCAAGACGTCTTTGAGCACCAGGCGACCGCCACCGGACAGGTAGGGAAAACCGTGTTGAGCTTCACCCAGAGCCCCCACCCAGGCTTCGGGCGTGGTGATCAGAAAGCTCAACGTCACCAGCGGCGTACCGAAGGCCAACGCACCACCGAGTAATCCGGTGCGTCGTGAGATCGGATTGGACAGCACCAACAGTCCAATCAGGAGTTCGACAATGCCCAGGCCGGTCGAGAACCCGTAAGTGTTGTTGGCTGTCTGCCAGGCGCGCTTGTCCGCGTTCAGTTCGCCTTCATGTGTCAGGTGAGCCTTGTACTCTTGCGGGTGTTCGTAGAAGAACGACATGAAGGGGCTGTTGGCGACAAACGGTGTGATGCTATCGGCTTCGTAGGGGACGAATTTGAGTGCGCCGATCCACAGGAAAACGACGCCGATTGCCAGTCGCATGAGCGAAGCGCCAAAGGTATCCACTTTGCTGAGCAACCGTAACCAGGTGGTAAATGAGGTGAGCATGAGACTTCTCCAGAACGTTGAATGTGGAGCTAGTCTGCGGGTTTGGCGAACGGTGCTTTTGTTCGTCATGCTCAAGTTGTTGCTTGATCGTCTCAACGTGACCTTCACATTTCAAAGACGAAAAAAAGCCCTGGCACTTTGCGGTGCCGGGGCTGTGGTGGACGCGATGTCGGATTAGTGCTTCAACGTATCAAACGCCTTAAGCGTGCGTAGCGAATAGATGTTCAATCGGCTCAGCTTTTATTGCGAAAGACTCAAAAATGAATTCAATCGATAAACTCATCAGCCTGGCCAATGTTCGCGGCAGCCTGGATTTGCGCTGCCAGTTCGAGGGGGACTGGGCACGGGAGCATGAGCAGGAGGCCCTGGGCAAGGCGCCCTATCACATCGTGCTGGCCGGAGAGTGCCGGGTAGACTTTCCCGATGGCCAACGCGTTCCCATGAAGGCCGGGGACATTTTGCTGCTGCCAAGGGGCGCGCCGCATGTCATGCACAGCCCTGGTAAAACCGTAGTGCCGACTGTGCCGAAAGTCACCAAAGGTGGTGTTGTGCCGATGCATCGTATTGGCGGGGCAAGTCGCGACTTCGACATGCTTTGTGGCGGGTTTCACTTCAATCGCACTTCACTGCTGTTTTCCGCGCTGCCTGAATATCTGGTCATCCCGCCCACCGCCAGTGGGCAGTTGCCTGCGCTGGTGGAAATGCTGCGCGGTGAAGCGGACGGCGACCAGGTCTGCTCCAGATTCATGCTCGACGCACTATCCCAGGCGTTGTTCACCATGATCCTGCGAGCGCACCTGGCGAGCGATGGCCAGACCACCGGTTCACTCGCCTTGCTCAGCGATAAGCGCCTTGGACGCGCGTGGCAGGCCATGTTGGCCGACCCTGCATTCGAGTGGACCGTTGAAGGACTGGCGGAAATGGCGAGCATGTCCCGAGCAACATTTCTGCGCGCCTTTGCACGCGTGGCAGGCGCATCACCCTGGGTGCTGTTGACTCAGGTTCGCATGGAAATGGCGTTCAATCTGCTGAGCCACTCACATCTGGGATTGAGCGATATTGCCGTGCAGGTCGGCTACCAGTCGCAGTCGGCCTTCAGCAAGAAATTCAAGGAGTTTTACGGGGAAGCGCCGGGAAAACTGCGCCGCGAGATTTAGTTTTCCGGCATCTCCATCTGCCGGAAAACAAAGCGGTCGACATCGCGGTCTCTCTCGCGAAATTCACCTCGTGCCGGCAGTGATCGGCATCGCATTGACCAGTATGGTCTTCGCCCCGTTCGGAACGAAGCTGGCACATCGACTGCCACCCAGGATCCTGAGGCTGCTGTTCGCCCTGATGCTGGTGTTGGTGGGAATAGGCTTTTTGACGTGATTCGTCTGCTTGTGAGCATGCTCGGCACTGCCCATCATTTGAGCTGCTACGCTTTTCACTATTGAAAAAAACGGTCATCCGTCCCGTGTCAGGTTCATAACGGCAGAGCGGATCAGTTTTCAATCAGCGCCGACGACTCAGGTGCTTTTATGAAAAGAAAAACTTTGCCCGTCGCGATCATGCTCGCGAGCCTCTCATTCGGAACAAATGCGGCAGAAACCAAAGCGCATGGGTTCTTCGAGGACAGTCAGACAACTGTCAGTTCACGCACCATGTACTACGCCAATGACAATCACGACGGCGGAGCCGATCAGCGCGAAGCGGCCACCGCGCTCAAGTTCGGGTTCGTATCGGGCTTTACTGAAGGCACCGTCGGCTTTGGCCTCGACGTGTCATCGCTGGTTGCCATTCATTTGGATGGGGGTAAAGGCCATCACCCTGATGCCAACACGTTCTTCCCCAGCGATACCGATGGCTCCGCCTCCCATTCGTGGAGCAGAGCAGGTGCCAATGTCAAAGCACGCTTCTCAAAGACCGAGGTCGCCGTCGGCAATGTATTCACGCCCAGCCTGCCGATACTCGTTGCCACGGACTCGCGGTTGGTCATTCAAAACTTCGGCGGCGGCATCATCACGACCAAGGAAATCGACGACCTTACGCTCACCGCTGGCAAAATTGATCAGTCCTCCGGTAGAGCTACAAGCAACCCTACCGGGCTGGCAGTTGCAGGCGGCACGAAGGATTCAAACGACTTCCGCTTCGCGGGCGGTGACTGGAAAGTCACCAAGGATCTGATGCTTCAGTACTACTTCGCCAAACTTGAGAACTACTACAAGCAGGACTTCCTTGGCCTGGTTCACGTACTTCCGTTAGGCAATGAGCAGTCATTCAAAACCGATCTGCGCTACTTCGACAGTAGTTCCGACGGAAAAAATGGCGAGGCCGGATACCGTTTCAATAACAACGGAGGTTATGCCAAGACACCTGGAGAGGTGGATAACAAGACCTGGAGTGCCATGTTCACCTACAGCCTTGGAGGTCATGCGTTCATGCTGGGCCACGAAAGTGTCAGCGACGACGGAGGGTTTGTTTGGCTTAACCAGGGCAACGTCGTAGATGGTCGAAATCGACCGGAGGGGAACGGAGGTACGGCGTTCTATCTGTTTACCGATGCCATTGTCGGCAACTTTTCCCGGGCCGGTGAGCAAACCAGTTTTGGTCAGTACTCCTATGACTTCTCAAAACTGAATATGCCTGGGCTGAAAGCGTCGGTAGCCTACCTCAAAGGCGACAACATCAAAGATGTAAACGGTGGAGGCGATCTTTCGGAATGGGAGCGTGACATGAGGGTCGACTACGTCATCCAGGCAGGACCGTTGAAAGGCTTTGGGACAACCTTGCGCCATGGCACCTATCGTAGTGACAACGCTGCAGTTGCAAACCAGGATCAGACCCGACTGATTTTCAACTACAGCCATTCTTTGTAGATCCCCACAGCGTTACCTACCTGGGAGGAGTACATGTGAATCAAGATTCTCTCTCGGACTTAACTCTCGATAAAGGACCAATAGTCTTCGTTGTTGATGATGATGAGTCCGTGCGCACCGCGTTAAGCAGTCTCTTCCGCTCTATGGATGTGCGGGTCGAGACGTTCGCCTCTGCGGCCGCATTCATTCAACGCCCCGATCCTCAAGCGCCGTGCTGCCTGGTGCTGGATGTGCGCCTCCAAGGATCCAGTGGCCTGGACTTCCAGCGCGAATTGCTTGAGGCGGCAAATAAGTTACCCATCATCTTCATATCCGGACATGGCGACGTCGCGATGTCTGTTAAAGCGATGAAGGCTGGCGCCCTGGACTTCCTGGTCAAACCATTTCGCGACCAGGACCTGCTTGACGCGGTATCGGCTGCACTCAGGACAGATGCAAAGCGCCGTGAACTGGTCAAGGAGGATGCCGGATTACATGCCTGTTATCAGTCACTGACTGCGCGGGAACGCGAAGTCATGGCCTATGCCGTGAAAGGCCTGATGAACAAACAGATCGCCAGCGAGATCTGTATCAGTGAAGTCACTGTCAAAATTCACCGTGGCAACGCGATGAAAAAAATGCAGGCGAAGTCGTTTGCTGATCTGGTCCGAATGGCTGAATCATTAGGCATAGGAGGGAAGCACTGAATCAATTCCATGCGTATGTACGGTGTCTTTTGAAGCAATACGCTCTTGGCGTCTCAGGCTCACGCCCATCTGCATCAGCCCCGCTTTCCCCTCTCATACTACTCCCCCTCATATTCCTACAAATCTTGCTCAGTTGAACGTCAGCAAACCACCAGAACAATTCAAACAATTTAACGTCTTGATGCCCGCCACTAATACTCCAGTATTAGCCGTTAGCACTCACGCACTAAAAAATTCGACCTTATGTAGAAGTGCTTATCAGCGGCGGCAACCCTATTCTGTGTTCAAGCAAACGGAAACGCTGAACCAAAGACACCAGTGACAGAAACAACAGCTCCAATAGATACATAACTGCATGAAACCTCAGACACTACCTATAGTTTTTACAATGACCACCATCCACTAAAAGTTACTAATCGACATTATCAGTCAAACTGGAGAAGCACTGTGAAACAGTCCCACGTTTACAACGAAGTCAGCATTGCAGTAACGGCCGAAATTCTGCAAGCCAAAGCAAGCAGAAACCTGTCATGGCAGGACCTGTCTGACGGTACAGGGCTGGGACTGGCATACGTCACCGCCGCACTTCTTGGTCAGCAACCGCTGCCAGCTGACGCAGCCAGGATCATCGGCGAAAAACTGGGCCTGAACGCCGAGATCGTGGCGTTGCTGCAAATCATTCCACTGCGTGGAAGTTTGTCAGGTGTCCCGACTGACCCCACCATCTACCGTTTTTACGAGATGATCCAAATATACGGAACCACGCTGAAAGCGCTGGTTCACGAGCAATTCGGCGACGGCATTATCAGCGCAATCAACTTCAAGCTGAATATGCAGAAAGTTGAAGATCCTGAAGGTGGCCACCGCGCGGTGATTACCCTCGACGGTAAGTTCCTGCCACTGCGTCCATTCTGATAGTGCAACAGGCATAACGGCCCGTGGTCCGTGCGGGCCAACTGAAAACCACTCAAACGTAACGAGTTCACACCCGTTAAACTGGAGATCACTCTCATGAAAAAATTCCTGTTTCTCGTCTTGTCCGTTACGGCTTCTTTATCAACATACACGCAAGAAGCCAACGCAACTCCGGTAGTTGACACTTATAAATACGGAATGCATCTGGACGTTGCTCACGTGGTCGAAATATCACCGCCAGCGGATGTCTGCGGACCCACACCAGTGCGCATGACATACAACGACTCTTACGGCAAAAAACATATCTTGGAATACCGCGTTATTGGCACAGGCTGCACTAATTGAGTCGTAATCCAGTCATCAGTTTTTTCGAGGATAAAAAAATGAAAACACTCATTGAAGGTTTTTTGAAATTTCAGCGAGAAGCATTTCCACAACGCTCAGACCTGTACAAACACCTGGCAACCACCCAACATCCCGGCACGTTGTTCATCACCTGCTCTGACAGCCGCGTCGTACCGGAACTGCTGACACAGCAAGAGCCTGGCGAACTGTTCGTGATCCGTAATGCCGGCAACATCGTGCCGTCCTACAGCCCCCATCCAGGCGGTGTAACAGCAACGGTTGAATATGCCGTCGCGGTACTCGGCGTCACCGATATCGTAATCTGCGGGCATTCCGATTGCGGCGCCATGACTGCGGTAGCGAAATGCAAATGCATGGATCACCTGCCCGCAGTCGCCGGCTGGTTACAACATGCCGAATCAGCAAAGGTCATCAACGATTCACGGTCTCATGCGAATGACGCGGCCAAAATCAGTTCCATGGTGCGGAAAATGTCATCGCCCAACTGGCCAATATCCAGACCCATCCAAGCGTTCGCCTGGCACAAGAAAAGGGCCTGGTGAATCTCCATGGCTGGGTATACGACATCGAGTCTGGATCTATCGATGCCTTGGATACCGACAACCGCAACTTCAAATCGCTGATTGCACACCCAACTACTTGTGCAGTACCCGCTCGCCCTGACAGCGCTGCTGCGTAAATATCAACCCGCAAATCTCGACTATTTCAGAGAGTGAAATATTAGATTGTTCTTTTTGATCGTTCTCACGCCATTGATACAAGCAGACCATGATCCACGCAGTCGATCGATCCGTAACAGGTAACAGATGTCTGTGCTCGATGACCCGTGGGCTTCTCGATGGCGCAAAAAAAGCTCTGAACGCTCCATAGACGTTGCACCAATGCCCTGCCAATGAAGGCACAGACGGTTCTGCACCCGTTTCAAATCAACCTGACTGCGTCAATCTTCTATACACAGGAACATTCGATGAAACAGTTATTTGCAGGCCTTGCTCTCGCAGCAACAATGATCAGTACGACCGCTGCAATGGCCGCTCCGATCAAACCGACCGTTGTGTTGGTGCATGGTGCCTTCGCCGATTCCAGCAGTTGGAACGGTGTGGTCAAGATTCTGGAAAAGGATGGCTATCCGGTTATCGCGGCCTCCAACCCTCTTCGCTCGCTCAAGGGCGACGCACAGTCGGTAGCTGATGTGTTGGCGAGTATCAAGACACCCGTTGTCTTGGTCGGACACTCTTATGGCGGTCCGGTCATCAGCGAAGCTGCCTACGGAAATGCCAACGTCAAAGCCCTGGTTTACGTCGCTGCTATTGCACCCGATGCAGGTGAGTCCACCGCAGACCTGGCGGGTCGCTTCCCAGGTAACACACTTGGCCCAACCCTGGCGCCACCGGTTGAATTGGCCGACGGTGGTAAGGACCTCTACATCCAACAGGACAAGTTTCACGATCAGTTTGCTGCGGATGTGTCGGACGCCGACGCCAAGGTGATGGCTGCGACCCAACGCCCTGTGACCGTAGAGGCGCTCAACGAAAAGTCGAGCGAGCCGGCGTGGAAAACCATCCCTTCATGGTTCGTTTACGGTGACAAGGACAAGAACATTCCTGCGCAAGCCCAAGTGTTCATGGCTGAACGAGCCCATGCCAAAAAGACCGTTGCGGTCAAAGGCGCGTCTCATGTCGTGATGGTGTCCAATCCGAAGGCCGTTGCCAGCCTGATTGAAGCGGCTGCCAGTGCCAAATGACGATTGCTTGCAACCGTCATATGAACGGTCGCGGCATTCGTTCAACCCGCATCCGGCGGCAAGGCCGGATGCTCTGGCAGGTTCTCGACAACGTCGTCGACAACACTGCACTCACGCAACGCCGGAGAATGTGTGATGACTTCAAAATTGCTTGTTCTAACCACGACCGCCAGCCTTCTCTGCGGGCTGATTTATTCGCTTGCCGGATACGCTGATTCAACCCCCGGCCCAGTTGCAGAAGGATCGCCGGTTTTCGGTGTGACACTCCCACCGGGCTACCGAAACTGGCAATTTGTCAGCATCGCTCATGAAGAAGGTGATAAACCTGACATCCGTGTGATTCTGGGGAATGACGTCGCCATGAAAGCGTTCAGGGACGGGACACTGCCATTTCCGGATGGCGCGATCATCGCCCGGCTCGCTTATAAATATGAATCCTCCGCGCAAAACAACGCGGTGTTTGGTCGGGAGCAGTCTTTCATCGCGGGCGAGCCCACCAACGTCCAGATCGAAGTCAAAGACTCCAAGCGCTACGCCAGCACCGGCGGATGGGGTTACGGGCAGTTTGAAATCGGCAAGCCCAACCCCAGTGAAAAGATCATTAATGGCTGCTTGGCTTGCCATACGAAATTGCCTCCTGCAACGGACCTGATTTTCACGAAGTATTCCGAATAACCGTTCATGGCACGGAAACAACCTTCAGCAGACTGCTGCAAACCGATGCGAGGATTGCTTCAATGATGCTGGCTCAATTTCCGTAGCCGTCAATCGGCACGGAAGCGCTGGCAAAGCGATTCTTGAAAATGCGCCAACAGAAAATCGATGAACACCCGTGTTTTGGCCGGCAACGATTTTTTGGAAGAGTAGTAAACCGAGACCACGCCTAGATCTACATACCAATCTGGCAATAAGCGAATCAGCTCACCGCGTTGCAACCAGGGCCACGCGCGGTCCAAAGGAAGCAACGCGACGCCTAGCCCCATCACAGCACAGCTGCACAGCGCTTCCGGGTCGTTCATGATGGCTGTTGGTTTTAGGTTGAGGTCGAACCGCCCTTCCCCATGATCACGAAGCGTCCAGTTCAGCAAACGCCCTGAGTTGGTCGAACGCATTACGATGCCATCAACCCCCTGCAACTCGCTGGGCACAGCGGGTAGCGGCTTGCCTTCCAGCCATGACGGAGCAGCGACAGCCACGAGATGAAGTTTGGCCAGTTCTCGTGCCACGACGCCAGGTGACAATTCCATGCCACCACCGATAGCGACATCAAACCCTTCACCGATCAAATCCACGCGACGGATTTCTAAATGCCAATCCGGCACCACAGCGGGGTAACGCTGCTTAAAGGTCTTGAGCAATGGCAATACATAATCGTAAGCGAATGACGGTGACAAATTGACCCGCAATCGCCCTGCGGGGACTTCTCGGGCTTCGCCTATCTGATGGATGGCGCCCTGGATGGTTTCCAGGCCTTCCGCTACCTGTTGGTAAAACAACTCTCCCGCCTCGGTGAGGGTGAGACTTCGCGTGCTGCGGTGAAACAACCGCGTACCCAGATTGGCTTCAAGCCGCGCCACATTCTTACTCACGGCAGCAGAGGAAACCCCCATCCGCCGAGCCGCTTCGGAAAAGCTGCTGGCTTCCGCGGCACGGACGAAGGATTCAAGATTACCCAGGGTTTCCATGATCATCTCCAACTTTTGGTTGAAGCTGATTCTACCCATTGAAGACTAATTAAACCTTGATGCTTTGGTCATGATGGGCTTCCTCCTGATTACCTAGATAGGAAAGCAAGCATCATGGCTAAAATTCTCGTTACTGGCGCGACAGGCAGATTGGGCAATGCAGTCTTGCGTTCACTGGTACAAAAAATCCCGGCGTCAGATGTTTTGGCAATGGCACGTGATATTGAAAAGGCTGAGCCTCTGTCTGCATTAGGTATAGAAGTGCGCTACGGGGATTACACCGATTACGATTCGTTGGTTGCGGCATTCGAAGGCGTAGAAAAAATCTACTTGGTGTCAGCCGTAGCGTTCAGTGATCGTCTTGCCCAACATAAAAACGTGATCGATGCCGCCGGCCGGGCGGGTGTTCGCCATGTGGTTTACACCAGTATTCAACGGATCAACGATGAGCTGGCACCTATTGAAGGAGTGACGGAGAGCGATATAGCGACCGAGCGACTGCTTGAAAAGTCGGGCCTCACGTACACGATTGTTCAACATCCGCTGTACGCTAACGATTTGCCCTTCCTCATCGGCGCCGACGCGGCAAAAGAAGGCTTCAGTGCCCCAACAGGTCAAGGTCGAGCTAGCTTCGCCACATACGCCGAGTTGGCAGAGGCCGGTGCCGCACTATTAACCCAAACAGGGTATGAAAACCGCACTTGCCTGCTGAATGCGGGACAGACGTGGTCATTCCAGGACATCGCTGATGAGTTGGCTCGACTCTCGGGAAAGCCGATTGATTACCAGCCAATTTCCACTCAAGCATTCATCGCCGCTCGAGAGGCTGACGGCTGGCCAGCCTCAGTCGCGAAATTTCTCAGCGGCTGGGGTAATGCCATTGATAAAGGCGCTTTCGATCAGAGCAGTCCTGCCCTTGAAAAACTGCTGGGACGCAAGCCGAAAGATCTTGAGGGCATTCTACGGGTAGCCTTCTCTCTATAAGTATTCATCCTTCGATCCCTCCCATGCAGTTGTGAGTTAGCAGCGGATTTGGCACCGACCAGGATCTTGCAAGAGATTCCGAGCTGACCGCTAGAAGCCGCGGCCGACGGATCTTTCGAGGGTTCAGCGGCACTGGGAGGTATCGGTCAGGCTCTCGGACGCGATGGTTTGATTCCAAATCGGCCCTTGGGCCTTGTAATCAACGGGTCTTGAGAAGGCCCACAGCCCGTCAGCAATCAATTCGAATAGATGCGCCATCCCCGCGCTCTGTTCCGTTTCCCTCAGGTTTTGCGCAGACACAAAAAAGCCGATCTATCTGATCGGCTTAACTGCCTGATTTTACTCAGGAAATATGGTCGGGACGGAGTGATTCGAACACTCGACCCCTAGCACCCCATGCTAGTGCGCTACCGGACTGCGCTACGCCCCGACTAGGCGTGAAACCTGTTCCTCTCCTCGAAGAACGCTCAAGAATATATCGCAAGCTTTTGAAAACTGGAAGTATTCAAATGCAGGAAATTATTTCTTGAGGGCAACCAACACATCTTCCAACTCAGCAATCATCTGCCGAATCATCTGTTTGTATTGAGTGGTGTCGTCTTTGGCTTCATCACCGGACAAACGCAGGCGCGCGCCGCCGATGGTGAACCCTTGATCGTAAAGAAGCGCGCGGATCTGCCGGATCATCAGCACGTCTTGTCGCTGATAATACCGGCGGTTTCCGCGGCGTTTGACGGGGTTGAGTTGAGGAAACTCCTGCTCCCAATAGCGCAGCACGTGCGGTTTTACCGCACATAGCTCGCTGACTTCACCAATGGTGAAGTAGCGTTTGCCTGGGATGACGGGTAGCTCGTCGTTATGACTTGGTTCCAGCATAAGCCTCAACTCGGGCCTTCAACTTCTGCCCTGGACGAAAGGTGACCACACGGCGAGCCGTGATCGGGATTTCTTCACCCGTTTTCGGATTGCGGCCAGGCCGCTGGCGTTTGTCCCGAAGGTCGAAATTGCCGAAACCGGACAATTTGACTTGTTCGTTGTCTTCAAGAGCGTGCCTGATTTCTTCAAAAAACAGTTCGACCAATTCCTTGGCCTCCCGTTTATTCAGGCCCAGCTCTTCATACAGACGTTCCGCCATCTCAGCTTTCGTCAGAGCCCCCATACGTCACTTCCTTAACGTGGCGTTCAACCTTTGTTCGAGCGAGGTGAGGATGTTTTGCGTCGTGGTATTCACCTCATCGTCATTAAGAGTGCGCGATGGATGCTGCCAGGTCAAGCCGACTGCAAGGCTTTTTCTATCAGGATCAATGCCTTTACCCTGATACACGTCAAATAGCCTGAGGTCTGTGAGCCATTCGCCTGCATTTTCACGGATTACATCCAGTACGGCACTGGCCGCAACGTCCGTGGACGCAATCAGTGCCAGGTCACGACGCACTTCAGGAAAGCGTGATAACTCCTGGAATTTTGGCATTTTTCCCAATGCCACTTCGGCCAGAACCAGCTCGAAGACGAAAACCGGGCGGTCGAGACCAAGGGTTTTCGACAATTCAGGGTGGATAGCGCCGACGAAGCCGACCAGGCGACCTTCACGTTCGATGCGCGCGGTTTGACCCGGGTGCAACGCAGGGTGTTTGCCCGGCACGAACGTGAACGAGTCCAGTGCACCAGCAAAGCCCAACACCGCTTCCACGTCGGCTTTGACGTCGAAGAAATCCACGACATCGCGACCCTGAGCCCAGCCTTCCGGCAGACGGCTACCGCAAACAACACCCGCCAGCATCGGTTCTTGCTTCAGGCCTTCCAGCTGACCAACAAAGCGCAGGCCGCTTTCGAACAGACGGACGCGATCCTGTTGACGGTTCAGGTTGTGCTGAAGTGCCTTGACCAGACCGGGCCACAAGGACGAGCGCATGGCCGCCATGTCGTTCGAGATCGGGTTGGCCAGTAGCAGTGGCTCGACCCCCGGATTAAACAACTCGAATTGTTTCGGATCGATGAAACTGTAGGTGATTGCTTCCTGATAACCACGCGCCACCAGCAGGCGACGCAGTTCAGGCAGATCGCTACGCGCTTCGGCTTTGGCTTGCGGCGCCAGGCGAGCTTGCGGGTAACGAACCGGCAGACGGTTGTAGCCGTACAGACGGGCCAACTCTTCGATCAGGTCGACTTCCAGACTGATGTCGAAGCGGTGGCTTGGCACTTCAACACGCCACTGCCCTGCCCCGTCGGCGGAAATCTTCAGGCCCAGGCCGCTGAGCAGACGCTCGACTTCGGCCGACTCCATTTCCATGCCCAGCATCTGGGTAATGCGCTGCGCACGCAGGGTGACCGGTGCGATCTTGGGCAGGTGCTGTTCGCTGACGGTTTCGATGATCGGGCCAGCTTCGCCGCCAGCGATTTCCAGCAGCAGGCCAGTGGCGCGCTCCATGGCTTCACGGGCCAGTTGCCAATCCACGCCACGCTCGTAGCGGTGCGAGGCATCGGTGTGCAGGCCATAGGAGCGGGCCTTGCCAGCGACGGCAATCTGATCGAAAAAAGCGCTTTCCAGGAATACATCACGAGTGGTCGTGGTGTTGACGCCACTGTGCTCGCCCCCCATGACGCCGGCGATGGCCAAGGCGCGGGTGTGGTCGGCAATCACCAGCGTATCGCTACGCAGGCTGACTTCCTGACCGTCGAGCAATACCAGCTTCTCGCCTTCTTCGGCCATGCGCACACGGATGCCGCCATTGATTTCAGCGAGATCGAACGCGTGCAGCGGTTGACCCAACTCCAGCATCACGTAGTTGGTGATGTCGACGGCAGCGTCGATGCTGCGCACGTCGCCACGACGCAAACGCTCGACCATCCACAGCGGCGTAGGCTTGGACAGATCGACGTTTCGGATCACACGCCCCAGGTAACGCGGGCAAGCGGCTGGCGCCAGCACTTCGATCGAGCGCACTTCGTCATGCACGGCGGGCACAACAGCCACCACCGGACGAGCGACTTCAGCGTCATACAGCGCGCCAACTTCACGAGCCAGACCGGCCAGGGACAGGCAATCGCCGCGGTTCGGGGTCAGGTCGACCTCGATGCTGGCGTCGTCCAGGCTCAGGTACTCACGAATGTCCAGACCCACTGGCGCATCCGCCGGCAACTCCATCAGGCCATCGTTGCCTTCGCCGACTTGCAGCTCGGCTTGCGAGCACAGCATGCCGTTGGATTCAACGCCACGCAGCTTGGCTTTCTTGATTTTGAAGTCGCCTGGCAGTTCGGCACCGATCATGGCAAACGGGATCTTCAGGCCCGGGCGCACGTTTGGCGCACCGCACACAACCTGGAAGGTCTCCGAGCCATTGCTGACCTGGCAAACGCGCAACTTGTCGGCGTCCGGGTGCTGTTCGGTGCTCAGCACCTCGCCCACGACCACGCCACTGAATTCACCGGCGGCCAGCGTAACGCTATCGACCTCAAGACCGGCCATCGACAGACGGGCAACCAGCTCGTCGCGACTTACCTGCGGGCTTACCCAGCCACGCAGCCATTGTTCACTGAATTTCATCCTGCTCTCCTAAGAATTCGTTACGACTAGCGAAATTGCGCGAGGAACCGCAAGTCGTTGTCGAAGAACAGACGCAAGTCGTTCACGCCGTAACGCAGCATCGCCAGACGCTCAACGCCCATGCCGAAGGCAAAGCCCGAAAACTCTTCCGGGTCGATCCCGGACATGCGCAGCACGTTCGGGTGAACCATGCCGCAGCCCATGACTTCCAGCCAGCCGGTCTGTTTGCAGACGCGGCAGCCTTTACCGCTGCACATCACGCATTCCATGTCGACTTCAGCGGACGGCTCGGTGAACGGGAAGTACGAAGGGCGGAAACGCACGGCCAGTTCTTTTTCGAAGAACACGCGCAGGAACTCTTCGATGGTCCCTTTGAGGTCGGCGAAGTTGATGTCGCGGTCGACCAGCAGGCCTTCGACCTGGTGGAACATAGGTGAGTGGGTGATATCGGAATCGCTACGGTACACACGGCCTGGGCAGACGATGCGGATCGGCGGTTGTTTCGATTCCATGGTGCGGACCTGTACCGGCGAGGTATGGGTGCGCAGCAACATGTTGGCATTGAAATAGAAGGTGTCATGCATCGACCGGGCCGGGTGATGGCCTGGGATGTTGAGCGCTTCGAAGTTGTGGTAGTCGTCTTCGACCTCAGGGCCTTCGGCGATGCCGTAGCCAATGTGGGTGAAGAACTGTTCGATACGTTCCAGAGTACGAGTAACCGGATGCAGACCACCCGAGGTCTGGCCGCGGCCAGGCAGGGTCACGTCAATGGACTCGGCAGACAGTTTGGCGGCCAGATCGGCCTCTTCAAACAGTGCCTTGCGGGCATTGAGAACCTCTGTGACACGCTCCTTGGCAACGTTGATCAGGGCGCCGACTTGCGGACGCTCTTCTGCCGGCAAATTCCCCAGGGTCTTCATCACCTGAGTCAATTCACCCTTTTTGCCAAGGTAGTGAACCCGGATTTGCTCCAGGGCATTGATATCTTCAGCGCTTTGCACAGCCTCTAGTGCTTGAGAGACGAGCGCGTCCAGGTTTTCCATGTACAGACTCCAGATACAAAATAGGGGAAGAGCTTGAAGGCTCTTCCCCTATTTATGACGTTTAACACCTGGCCCCACAAAGGTGAGGCCGGGTGACTGTCGGGGGTACTTAAGCCAAGGTGGCTTTAGCTTTCTCGACAATCGCAGCAAACGCCGCTTTTTCGTTCACTGCCAGATCAGCCAGAACCTTACGGTCGATCTCGATGGACGCTTTTTTCAGGCCGGCGATGAAACGGCTGTAGGACAGACCGTTGATACGTGCACCAGCGTTGATACGAGCAATCCACAGAGCGCGGAACTGACGTTTTTTCTGACGACGGTCACGGTAGGCGTATTGGCCTGCCTTGATTACCGCTTGCTTGGCAACACGGAATACGCGCGAGCGAGCGCCGTAGTAGCCTTTAGCAAGTTTCAGAATTTTTTTGTGACGTTTACGGGCAATGACGCCACGCTTTACACGAGCCATGAGTTACTTCCTCTATTCTTGACTAAATTAACGAAGGCGCAGCATGCGCTCGACTTTTGCCACGTCACACGGTGCCAGCAAGCTGCTACCGCGCAGTTGACGCTTACGCTTGGTCGACATTTTAGTCAGGATGTGGCTCTTGAAAGCGTGCTTGTGCTTGATACCGTTAGCAGTTTTCAGAAACCGCTTAGCAGCACCACTTTTCGTTTTCATTTTTGGCATGTTCGGATACTCCGCATTCAGTTGATAAACATAATCAGAAGGCCTGCCGTGCCCTGATGATTACTTCTTCTTTTTCGGGGCGATGACCATGATCAGCTGGCGTCCTTCCATCTTAGGATGCTGTTCGACCGAACCGTACTCGAGCAAGTCACCTTCAACTCGCTTGAGGAGTTCCATCCCCAGCTCCTGGTGGGCCATCTCACGGCCGCGGAATCGCAAGGATACCTTGGCCCTGTCCCCATCACTCAGGAAACGTACCAGGTTGCGCAGTTTTACCTGGTAATCCCCTTCCTCCGTCCCTGGACGAAACTTGATTTCTTTAACCTGAATCTGCTTCTGGTTTTTCTTGGCTGCGGCAACCTGCTTCTTCTTCTCGAAGATCGATTTGCCGTAGTCCATCAGTTTGCAAACAGGGGGTACTGCATCGGCGGAAATTTCCACCAGATCCAGCTTGGCCTCTTCAGCCTTAAGAAGCGCGTCTTCAATTGACACAATCCCAAGCTGTTCACCTTCAGCCCCAATTAACCGAACCTCGCGTGCCGAGATATTCTCGTTGATCGGGGCTTTCGGTGCAGCTCGTTTATCTTGTCTCATTTCACGCTTAATAGTAATTACTCCGAATCTGGGCGACCACGCCGGGAAACCGCTTGCGCGAGAAACTCAGCGAACTGGGCGACGGGCATCGAGCCCAGGTCAGCACCTTCACGAGTACGCACAGCGACAGTCTGCATCTCGACTTCCCGATCTCCGATAACCAAGAGATAAGGAACCTTGAGCAAAGTATGCTCGCGGATTTTAAAGCCGATCTTTTCATTTCTCAAGTCAGACTTGGCACGAAATCCGCTTTCGTTGAGGGTTTTTTCGACCTCGGCGGCAAAATCGGCCTGTTTATCAGTGATATTCATGATCACTGCCTGGGTCGGAGCCAGCCACGCGGGGAATGCACCCTCGTAGTGCTCGATCAGGATTCCGACGAAACGTTCGAAGGATCCGAGGATCGCCCGGTGCAACATCACCGGGTGCTTGCGACTGTTGTCTTCGGAGACGTATTCGGCTCCCAGACGGACAGGCAGGTTAAAATCGAGCTGAAGGGTACCACACTGCCAGACACGGCCGAGGCAATCTTTCAGCGAGAACTCGATCTTCGGACCGTAGAACGCACCTTCGCCCGGCTGCAAATCGTAAGGCAAGCCAGCGCTATCAAGGGCTGCAGCCAACGCAGCTTCAGCGCGATCCCACAGCTCGTCGGAACCGACGCGTTTTTCCGGACGAGTGGACAGCTTCATTTCGACGTCTTTGAAGCCGAAGTCGGCATAAACGTCCATCGTCAGCTTGATGAAAGCGGCGGATTCGGCCTGCATCTGCTCTTCAGTACAGAAGATGTGGGCATCGTCCTGAGTAAATGCACGCACGCGCATGATGCCGTGCAGCGCACCCGATGGCTCGTTACGGTGGCAAGCACCGAATTCGGCCAGACGCATCGGCAACTCGCGGTAGCTCTTCAGGCCCTGATTGAACACTTGCACGTGGCAAGGGCAGTTCATTGGCTTGATCGCGTAGTCGCGGTTTTCCGACTGCGTGGTGAACATGTTGTCAGCGTAGTTGGCCCAGTGCCCGGATTTCTCCCACAGGCTACGGTCAACGACTTGCGGAGTCTTGATCTCCAGGTAGCCGTTGTCGCGCTGTACTTTGCGCATGTACTGCTCGAGCACTTGATACAAAGTCCAGCCGTTCGGGTGCCAGAACACCATGCCCGGCGACTCTTCCTGGGTGTGGAACAGGCCAAGGCGCTTGCCGATCTTGCGGTGATCGCGCTTCTCAGCTTCTTCGATGCGCTGGATGTAAGCCGCCAGCTGCTTCTTGTCCGCCCATGCGGTGCCGTAAACGCGCTGCAATTGCTCGTTCTTGGCATCGCCACGCCAGTAGGCGCCGGACAACTTGGTCAGCTTGAAGGATTTCAGGAAACGCGTGTTCGGCACGTGCGGACCACGGCACATGTCGACGTATTCTTCGTGATAGTACAGGCCCATGGCCTGCTCGTTCGGCATGTCTTCGACCAGGCGCAGCTTGTAGTCTTCGCCACGGGCCTTGAACACTTCGATCACTTCGGCTCGCGGAGTGACTTTCTTGATCACGTCGTAATCTTTTTCGATCAGCTGCTGCATGCGCTGTTCGATCGCAGCCAGGTCGTCCGGGGTGAAAGGACGTTCGAAGGCGATGTCGTAATAGAAGCCTTCGTCGATGACCGGACCGATGACCATCTTGGCCGTCGGGTACAACTGCTTGACCGCATGGCCAACCAGGTGGGCGCAAGAGTGGCGAATGATCTCCAGCCCCTCTTCATCCTTTGGCGTAATGATTTGCAGCGTGGAATCGCTGTCGATGATATCGCTGGCGTCGACCAGCTTGCCATTGACCTTGCCGGCCACGGTGGCCTTGGCCAGACCTGCACCAATGGATGCGGCGACCTCGGCTACGGAAACCGGGTGATCGAATGAACGTTGACTGCCGTCGGGAAGAGTAATAGTTGGCATGGCGCCTCCTCTCCTAGTGGTGACCCCTACCAAAGGTCACGTGGGTTGGGATGAGCCAGTACAAGATCCGATCCAGGCCATTCAATGACGAACGCCTGCCTTACAGCGGCAGGAGCCTTGCGGCCAACCGGAAAACCGAACCAGAGTGACTGGGATTCAAATCAGGGTTATTCGCGCCGTTGCCGCCACCGGGACTGAAGGTCATCCGGAGCCTGCAAAAGCCCGAGCGAGGCATGCTAGCACAGATGAACGGTCGTCGATGCAACGAGGCTTTGTGCTGGGGCTAATCATGCAATTTATGCCAGAGTGCTGAACTTGAACACCGCTTTACCCCTCAGATAACAAGACATTGACCCACAAGGAGCATCCCAGCATGCGTCTGAATCGTTTGTTCGCAGTAGTCGCCCCCATTGTTTTGCTGCTGCCACTGGCCGCCCATGCCGACTGGCCAAAGGGCGAGCGCGAAAAATACATGGCTCAGTGCACAGAAGCGGCCACTCCGCAGATCGGTGCTGCAGCAGCGAAGGCTCACTGTGCTTGCGGCGCTGATTCGATCAAGTCTTATCCGGCGGCTGACATCCAGGCATTGATGGACAATAAGGCCAGCCCGGAATTGCAGCAGAAAGCTCTGGGTCAGATAGCCAAATGCAAGGCCAATGTACCGGCGAAAAAGTGACAAAAAAGTCCTTTTGACTCGACTTATCACTGATAAAAAGCGCTGCATTTGAGCCTTTTCGTACAATTTATGCAGGTTTTACAGGTTTTTTTATCGTCTTTACTTTCGGCTGGAAGCCTTGTAAAACGGGGCTTTCAGCTACATCAAGCAGCAAACGGAACGCGACTGCAGGGCAAACAGCACGTCCGGGGGGCTCCCAAAGCGAACATTTCGACTATGATACCCCGGTGTGCCCAGTTGGCCTGAGCAGCACAGCACTACTGAAAATATATGTTTCTTGGAGATACACCATGTCTAATCGCCAAACCGGCACCGTTAAATGGTTCAACGATGAAAAAGGCTTCGGCTTCATCACTCCTCAAGGTGGCGGTGACGACCTGTTCGTACACTTCAAAGCTATCGAAAGCGACGGTTTCAAAAGCCTGAAAGAAGGCCAGACCGTTTCCTTCGTGGCTGAGAAAGGCCAAAAGGGTATGCAAGCTGCACAAGTCCGCGCTGAGTAATTTTCAGCCGCACTAAAAAAACCCCGTCCATGTGACGGGGTTTTTTATGGGCGAAGCAAAAGACTGAAGCGATCAGCCGCAGTTGACGCGGGTGACCACCCGGCTGGCATCGGTGTTCAGGTTCAAGCGATCGGAGCGGTATTCCAGCGTCACCATATCGTTAGGCGACAGGAACCGTGCGTTCTGTGCACCTGCGCGCGTACGTGCCTGCTCCAGCAGCGCGGGCGAAGCCGCTTTGCCGATGGCGAATTCGGCTGCCTTTGCCTCACAACGGCTGTGACCTGTGTCAGTCGTCGCTTCAGGGCCTGCTGCCGACTCGGAAGGCGTGCTGCTGCAACCAGCCAACAGAGTGACGGAGAACAAAGTACCCAATGACGCGAGCTTCCAAGGCATGAAGCCTCCTTATTTCCAATAGTTAAGCTGAGATCTTGCGACCGCCAATCCGGCATTTGGTTTCAAGGTGAGTGCCACCACCCTGCCCTCGAACCGCGCGAGCGGCGAGTTTGCCTGAGCCGCGCCCAGTCGTTCATCACTCAATCGTGACTGAATATGAACAGCCCTCAATAGACGTCGATGTAATCGAACGGCGGATTCGGCCAATTCTCTTTCAGCGCATTGAAGATCTGCATGACCCAGACCTCGTCGCTGGCCGCGACCAATCCTACATAACCGGAACCCTTGGCCCACGTCTCCAGACGAAACAGTAGCCCGCTGATATCGGTGCCGCCTACAACACCTGATGAAATGTAGGCCATTCCGCCCTTGGTCACCCGCAGCTGCGTGTGTTCATCATCACTGGCAGAGGCCAGCAGTTGGCGCACCGCCTCAAGGGTCAAGCCGTCGGGTGTGTTCAAATCGATCTGCACAGCGCTGTCCTTGAAAATTCGTCAAAGACCAAGTGTCGCATAGCCCTCTTCTCATGCCTAAGTCGGAGAGCCAAACGCCGCGCAAAATGGTTAACTCGACACTCAGACTTTCCCGACTTCACGAGCGCCATCATGTCCACCATAAGCATCGACGCCAACATCACCGTCAAGTGGCCGCAGGGTCACAGCTCTTACAGCCCGGGCAGCCCGGAAGAGTTCGCAATCATTGGCATCGATCTATTGGTCAAGGAACTGGGAACTGAAGCCGCCAGGAAATTCATCGCGCAGATATTCGAAAAATACCCCGCCGACTATATGGGCCTGACAGAGAACGAGCGGGCTTAAAACCCGCAGGCTGGCACCTGCGGGTGCATGGTTTACTTCAGACGAGCCAGACGCTGGGTCAGCAGGTCGAAGAACCCCTGGGCGTCGCCGCTTTCCACCCAGAACGCGTTCTTCGGCGCTTTCAGGCCGTCATACCAGTCGACGATGGTTTGACCGAAGGTCGGGCCTTCGCGGCTATCAACGACCACATTGACCGAACGACCGGTGAACAATTCAGGCTTGAGCAGGTAGGCGATGACGGTGGCGTCATGCACCGGGCCACCCGGAATACCGTAGTGCTCCATGTCGCCTTTGACGTACTCATTGAGAATGTCGCCCACCAGCTTGCTGGCGTTATTGTTAATTGCGGCGATCTGCTTCAGGCGCGCCTCACTGGTGAGAATCTTGTGGGTCACGTCCAGCGGCAGATACGTCAGCTTCACGCCGCTCTTGAGCACCACCTCCGCAGCCTGCGGGTCGGCGAACAGGTTGAACTCGGCCACCGGGGTAATGTTGCCGCCGTTGAAATGCGCGCCGCCCATAATCACCACTTCCTTGATGCCCTGAACGATTTCAGGTTCCTGGATCAGCGCCAGGGCCAGGTTGGTCTGTGGACCGAGCATGGCGATGGTGATGCTGTGGGGCTTGGCGGCCTTCAACGTGTCGATCAGGTAATTGACCGCATTGCCTTCAGCCAGGCCTTTCTTCGGCTCGTGCACGGTGACGCCCGACAGACCCTCCTTGCCATGGATGTTCTCGGCATAAATCGGCGTGCGCATCAACGGTTTCGGTGCGCCCGCGTAGACCGGCACCTCCTCGCGCCCTGCCCACTCACGGGCCAGTCGCGCATTGCGCGAAGTCTTGTCCAGACGCACGTTGCCAGCGACGGTCGTCAGCGCTCGGATATTCAGTTCTTCCGGCGACGCCAACGCAAACAGCAAGGCGACGACATCGTCGGCACCCGGATCGGTGTCGATGATCAAGTCGATCTTTTCCGCCGCCTGGGCGCTCGTTGCAGTAATCAGGGACAAAAGCAGCAGACTCCGAAGCAGGTGGTGCAGTTTCTGAGCATAGCGGTGCATATCGCACTCCTTGTGCGTGGGGAACAAATTTGAGTACAGCGCGTTAGAACGTCACCCCCGAGACCAGCACGATGTTGCAGTACGGCGCGCATTCGCCTGTACGAACAATCGCTCGCGCCTGACGGCTGAGGACTTTGAATTGGTCATGGCTGAGCAGCTCACGCTGGCCCAGCGCGCCTTTGGCGTTCAGCTCATCCAGCGAGCTCAAGGCGGGTGGTTGCTTGTCCAGAATTTCCTGGGCCAGCACATGGCGCTCAACCTGCATTTCGCTGAGCACGACGTTCAAGGTGCTGACGAAATCCGGAATACCCTGGGTCAGGGCCAGGTCGATCAGTTCGACGCCCGGCGGTACGGGCAGGCCGGCATCGCCGATCACGACCATGTCGCCGTGCCCCAGGGAAGCGATCAGCCGAGACAGCGCGACGTTGAGCAAAGGTGTCTTTTTCATGGTGCTTTGAACGCCTGTACATCGGACAAGGTGGGAATAGAGGGTTGCGCGCCGGCACGGGTAACTGAAAGCGCCGCAGCGACCTGGCCGAAACGGATCGCTTCAGCTTCGGTTTTGCCGGACGCCAGCGCGGCAGCAAAACCGCCGACGAAGGTATCGCCGGCCGCCGTGGTATCGACAGCCTTCACCTTCGGTGCCGGGAAATGTTCGAAGCCTGTGCCGTTGGCGAACATTGACCCTTGAGCACCCAGGGTGATGATGACCTTACCGGCGCCCAGCGCGATCAACCGGGTTGCGGCGGTTTCGGCGGACGAAAGGGAGTCAACCGACAAACCGCTCAGAGCCGAGGCCTCACTTTCATTGGGAATCAGGTAATCGATGGACGCATACCAATCCGCTGGCAGCGGACGACTGGCCGGCGCCGGGTTGAGGATCACGATTTTGCCCAGCTCACGGCCGCGCTTGAGGGCATGACCCACCGTGGCATCCGGCACCTCCAGCTGACAAATAATCACGTCCGCCGCCTGCAACACGGCATCGAACCGGTCGATCACCTGTGGCGTCAGCGCACCATTGGCACCGGCGACGATCACGATTGCGTTCTGGCTGTTGTCATCGACCACAATCAAGGCCACACCGCTGGAACCCTCGACAGTGCTGACGGCCTGGCAGTCGATCTGCTCGGCCAACAGCGCCCCGCGCAGTTCTTCACCGTAAGCATCGCTGCCGACGCAACCGACCATCGACACCTGGGCCCCCAGCCGCGCCGCCGCGACCGCCTGGTTCGCGCCCTTGCCGCCGGAAACCGTGGCAAACGACTGCCCGATCAGCGTCTCACCGCCACGGGGCAACCGTGGAGCCCGGGTCACCAGGTCCATGTTCAGGCTGCCTATCACCACTACTTTTGCTGGCATACATCACTACTCGTCAATTCGGTTTCAGCGGTATTCGTCGAACACACCGGCAAGCGGCGCAGTCGATTCTCGCAGGACAATACTGGGGGTCACGATCCGTTGATCGGTGGCCATGTCGGGTGTTGCGATTCGTCGTAACAGAACCTCGGCTGCCATCTCACCGAGCTGCAGGATCGACTGGCCCACAGTGGTCAGCGCCGGGTAGACATAACGGCTCATCTGGATATCGTCGAAGCCGATCACTGACAGCTCGGTCGGTACACGCACATTGCGCTCGGCAGCCGCTCGCAACACGCCGATGCCGATCATGTCGTTGCCGGCGAAGATCGCGCTGGGCGGGTTCTTTTCCAGCAGAATCGCGGCGGCGTTGTAACCGCCCGTGCTGGTGAAGTCACTTTCCAGCATGCGTTCGGGATGCACTTCCACCCCCGCCTCCTGCAAGGCTCGGCAATAACCGGCCAGACGCATCTGCGCCACGCTGGTACCTGCCGGGCCACCGATGGTGGCGATGTCCCGGTGACCCAGTTCCAGCAGATGCCGGGTGGCCAGGTAGGCGCCGTATTCGTGATCGATACGCACCAGGTCCGCGTTCACACCTTCCAGCCCGCGGTCTACGATGACCATCGGCGTGCGCACGCCGGCGAGACCTTCTGCCAGCCCCGCGTCGCCACCGGCCGAGGCCACGATCAGCCCGTCGATGCGTTTCTCCAGCAGCACGCGCAGGTAACTGCGCTGTTTGTCCGGGTTGTCGTCGGAGTTGCAGAGGATCACGCAATAGCCGTTACGCTCGCAGTAATCCTCAATGCCCCGCGCCAGCTCGGCGAAGTACGGGTTGAGGCTGTTGGGCACCAGCAAACCGATGGTCGCCGTGGTCTTGGCTTTCAAAGAACGGGCCACAGCGCTCGGCACGTAGTCCAGGGTCTTGATCGCCGCCTCAACCTTGATGCGCACCTCTTCGCTGACCGGCCGGGTCTTGTTCACCACGTGGGAAACCGTGGTGTAGGAAATCCCCGCGAGTGCCGCTACATCCTTGATCGTTGCCATGACTCAGGTCCGCCGGCTTGCGCGCTGACTGCGATAAGTATCAAGCACCACCGCCACCACGATCACCGCGCCGGTGATGATGCGTTTGGTCGGCTCGGTCGCGCCGATCTGCGCCAGGCCCGCCGCCAGTACGGAAATGATCAGAACCCCGAAGAAGGTGCTGATCACCGAACCACGGCCGCCCATCAAACTGGTGCCGCCGATCACCACGGCGGCGATCACTTGCAACTCAAGCCCGGAGCCGGCATTCGGGTCCGCCGCTTCCAGACGGGAAATCTGGAACAGCGCGGCAATACCGGCCAGCAGCCCCATCAGACTGAAGACCAGGATCTTGTAGGGTTTTGGATTGATCCCTGCCAGACGCACCGCTTCTTCGTTGGTGCCGATGCCGATCAGGTAGCGACCGAACACGGTACGGGTCAGCACGGCTTGGGCGATGATGATGATCAGCAAGGCAATGATGAACGACGGCGAGATGCCAAAGGCAATCGGATTGGACAGCCAGGCGAAGGCGTCACCGATATAGGCCGTGCGCGAACCGGTCATCTGATACGCCACGCCACGGGCCATTTCCAGCACGCCGAGGGACACGATGAACGACGGAATTCGCCACGCCACGGTGATCGATCCAGTGATGGTCCCGGCCAATGCCGCAATCGCCATCCCGAGCAGCGCTGCAGGCAAGACGCTCCAGCCCCAGCCGAGAATCGCCACGCTGACGGCCGACGCCGCGAGCGCCAATACCGAGCCGACCGACAGGTCGATACCGCCGATGATCAGCACGAACGTCATACCGACCGCCAGCACCATCAAATCGGGAATCTGGTTGGCCAGGGTGCTGAAAGTGTCGTAGGACAGGAAGTGGCTGCTCAATACCGAGAACAGCGCAACCATCGCCAGCAAGGCACCGGCCAGGCCCAGATAGGTGCCCAGGCCGTAGAAATTGCCACTACGTTTGCCGGCAGAAGATGCAGTTTTCATGGAAGTTCCCTAGGCGCTGCTTCGTTGAGCAACGCATCACGTTTTTGGTAGCCGGCGAACGCGGCAGCAAGCAAGTCATCCTGGGTCCAGCTGTCGCGCTCGAAGGTGTCGATCAGGCGCCCCGCCGACAACACGCCGATCCGGTCGCAAATCAGCATCAGTTCACGCAGATCGCTGGACACCACCACCAGCGCTTTGCCCTGCCGGGTCAGCTCACCGAGCAACGCATAGATGTCGAATTTGGCGCCCACATCGATGCCGCGGGTTGGTTCATCGAACAGCATTACCGAACAGTCACGCTCCAGCCAACGGCCGATCACGACCTTCTGCTGGTTACCACCTGACAGCTCGGAGACCAATTGCGTCGGGCTCGAACTGCGGATGCGCATGGCGTCAATCTGACGTTGGGCCAGGGACATTTCGTCAGCGTTATTGACGATGCCGCCACTGGAGATCACCGGCATGTTGCCCAGCGCGATATTGGCGCTGATCGATTGAGTCAGCAGTAGGCCTTCGCCTTTGCGGTCCTCGGTGATCAGGGCGATGCCGTGACCGACCGCATCGGCCGGCGAACGGATACTCACCACCCGAGCCGGCGAACCCAGCGCGACGGTGCCGCTGTCCGCCGTGTCGGCACCGAAGATCAGACGCAGCAACTCGGTGCGCCCTGCCCCGATCAATCCGGAAATCCCGTAGATCTCACCGGCGCGGACTTCAAAGGACACATCGCGAACTTTGTCCGAGCGAGTCAGCCCTTTGACCGTCAAGGCGGGAGCGCCAATGTTGCGCGGCCCCAGGTCGATGTGTTCGCCGAGTTCACGGCCGACCATCAACGTGACCAGTTGCTCGCTGTTGTAATTGGCCATCGGCTCGACGCAGACCAGATTGCCGTCACGCAATACCGCAATGCGCTGGGCCACTCGCGCCAGCTCTTCGAGCCGGTGGGAGATATAGATGATCGACACCCCACGCGCTTGCAGGCGAGTGATCTGCTCGAACAGCATCTCGACTTCACGGGCGGTCAACATGGCCGTCGGTTCGTCCAGGATCAGCACATGGCAATCGCCGATCAGGTTGCGCGCGATCTCGACCATTTGTTGATGGCCGATGCCGAGTTCGCCGACCAGGGTGTCCGGGTCGATCGCATCGAGCCCGACCTGGGCCATGGCCTCGATCGCGGCTTTGCGCAGTTGTTTGCGGCTAATCCAGCCGCCATTGCTGGGCAGATTGTCGAGAAACAGGTTTTCCGCCACCGACAGGGTCGGCAACAGATTGAGTTCTTGCATGACCATGCGGATGCCCAGGTCTTCGGCCTGGGTGCGGCTGCCTGGGCGGTATTCCTGCCCCTGGAATTGCATGTGGCCGGTGGTCGGCGTGACCAGCCCGCCAATGATTTTCGACAGTGTGCTTTTGCCGGCGCCGTTCTCGCCGGTCAGCGCCAGCACCTCACCGCGCATCAGCGTCAGGTCAATGCCGGTCAGGACGGGTTGGGCGTAGGTCTTGCCGATGCCGCTGACCGAGAGGACAGCGTTCGGGGCGGAAACTGACATAAAACTCTCCATGCGCTCGCCCGGTCGGGCGAGCACCATTGTGTCGCCAGAAGGGTTACTTGGTGACCAGTTCTACCGGCGTTTCGATCACGCCGTTGGCGCCGCTGTCGACCTTCTCGCCCTTGATGATTTTCAGCGCAGTCTCGATACCGAACACGGCTTGCCTGGCGGCAAACTGGTCAGCGGTCGCCAGGACCCGGCCGTCTTTCAACATTGGCTTGATGGCGTTGATGTTGTCGTAACCGACCACTTGCACCTTGCCAGCCTTGCCTGCCGCACGCACAGCGGAAACGGCACCGACGGCCATGCTGTCGTTGCCGGCCAGCAGGGCTTTGACGTCTGGGTACTCGCTGAGGATCGAGGCGGCAACCTTGTTGCCCTTGTCGATCTCCCAGTCACCGGACTGCAACGAAACAACCTTGATCTGCGCCGCTTCCATCGCGTCTTTGAAGCCTGCGGTGCGGGCCTGGGCGTTGGTGGTGGTGGACACACCTTCGATGATGCCGACTTCGTCACCGGCCTTCAGCTGCTTGGCCAGATACTCGCCGACCAGACGTGCGCCTTTGCGGTTATCCGGGCCTACGAACGGGACGGTGATGTTCTTGCTTTTGACCACAGCCGGATCGAGCTGGTTATCGATGTTGATCACGGTGATACCGGCATCGATGGCTTTCTTGATCACGGGAACCATGGCCTTGGAGTCAGCCGGCGCGATGACCAGCGCATTGACCTTGGCCAGAATCATTTGCTCGACGATGCGTGTCTGGCCCGCAGTATCGGTTTCGTCCTTGATGCCGTTGGAGATCAGTTCGAAATCGCCGGAATGGTCTTTCTGATACGCCTTGGCACCGTCTTCCATGGTCAGGAAGAACTCGTTGGCCAAGGACTTCATGACCAGCGCGACTTTGGGTTTTTCAGGGGTTTCGGCGAATGCCGAACAGACAGGCAGCGCGGCGGATGCGGCGGCCAGCATAGCGACAGCAAGAAGACGTCCAGCGAATGGCAGCTTCATGGGTTCACTCCGATCTTATGATTATTGTGAGCAACGCTTGCGCTGGCGTAAGCTTCATGGCGTCCGTCGAGGGACCGAGCCATCAAGAATAGCGCGCAAACGTTTGCGTAGACCGAACTATGCGAACCCTGCTGTGATTTGTCAACGACCTGTTTTGTGTCTCGGCTGGCAAAAACCAACCCACCCCATCACGCAGTCGTGCTGACCAGACCACCCGTACTGGAGCCCTTGGCCAGTTCTTTCACCAGATTCCCGGAGACTTGCGCCAGCGCGCCACTAGTGGCGGCGATCTGCCCCTGGATCGACATGACGGCTGTGGCTTTGGCCTCCTCGGTTGGATAGGACGCTGCCTGAGCGGCCGCCAGTTGCTGCTGTTGTTCGCGCAGCTGCTGTTGCAGTTCCTGCATACGCTTGAGCAACACCTGAACCACAATACTCTGGCTGCTTTTGCTCTCGGATTTGCTTTCGTCCTGAGCAGCCCCTCCGGTTCTGACCTGGTTTTCTTCTTTTCCAGTCAGCGGTGTCGACGCCTCTTCCGTCGCTTCGCTCAAGGCATTGATCGTCGACGGTGTCTTGCCACCAATGGTGATTGCGCCCGCATTTGGAAAACCGACAGAAAAAGACATGTGCACTCCCGGAAAAAAAATCCCTTGAAGAGGCATCGACCTGTGCGCGGGTTTCTTTAGCACTGATTTTCTATCTGGCAAGGCGATGAGTTCACCAGAGGTCGTAGTCCTTTTCGGAGAGCCGAACGCGAAACCTCAACTTATTCGGAAACCCGGACACGAGACTGTTTAACGCGGGTAACCCATTGGGTAAATATTGATATAAATCATCCAGTTAAAAGTTTTTCTCATTCAACGTAGGGCTGGTACAGATCCTGCTCTTCACCTAGACCCCAAGCGTTCAGATCTGCCTGGGGCGTATCTAGATGAACTTGCATCAGCACCGTCTCACTACTAGAGAGAAAATAATGAAATCTGCCTTCAACACCTTTATTCCGGGCGCTTTGGCCCTCCTGCTGCTCCTGCCTACCGCTCTTCAGGCAAAAGAAGTCGAAACCCAACAGAAACTGGCCAACGTGGTGATCCTCGCCACCGGCGGCACCATTGCCGGCGCCGGTGCGAGCGCTGCTAACAGCGCGACCTACCAGGCGGCGAAAGTCGGTATCGAGCAACTGATCGCCGGGGTTCCAGAGCTCAGCCAGTTGGCCAACGTTCGCGGCGAACAGGTCATGCAGATCGCCTCGGAAAGCATCACCAACGACAACCTGCTGCAACTGGGTCGTCGCGTCGCCGAACTGGCCGACAGTAAAGACGTCGATGGCATCGTGATCACCCACGGCACCGACACCCTGGAAGAAACCGCGTACTTCCTGAACCTGGTGGAGAAAACCGACAAGCCAATCATCGTCGTCGGCTCCATGCGCCCGGGCACCGCAATGTCGGCTGACGGCATGCTGAACCTGTACAACGCCGTCGCCGTCGCCAGCAGCAAAGAAGCCCGAGGCAAAGGCGTGCTGGTGACCATGAATGATGAGATCCAGTCGGGTCGCGACGTCAGCAAAATGATCAACATCAAAACCGAGGCATTCAAAAGTGCCTGGGGTCCGCTCGGCATGGTGGTTGAAGGCAAATCCTACTGGTTCCGCCTGCCAGCCAAGCGTCACACCATGGATTCGGAATTCGACATCAGAACCATCAAGAGCCTGCCTGACGTCGAAATCGCTTATTCCTACGGCAACGTCAGCGACACCGCTTACAAGGCACTGGCTCAATCCGGCGCCAAAGCGATCATCCATGCGGGCACTGGCAACGGTTCGGTCTCTTCGCGTGTAGTCCCTGCGCTGCAAGCCCTGCGCAAGGACGGCGTGCAAATCATTCGTTCGTCCCACGTCAACGCCGGCGGTTTCGTCCTGCGCAATGCCGAACAGCCTGACGACAAGTACGACTGGGTCGTGGCACATGACCTGAACCCGCAAAAAGCCCGCATCCTGGCCATGGTCGCGCTGACCAAGACCAACGACAGCAAAGAGCTGCAACGGATGTTCTGGGAATACTGATTCGCCCTCGCCCGACCGATTCCGGTCGGGCACTGCATTCTCCACTCGCCAGCCTGGGCGAGTGGTTCATACCCTGTCCGATACTCCGATAAAAATTTTCCCTTCTTCCTACACCAAACGGAAAAAACTGCTGTCAGAGGATTTTCTTGAATTTTAAGCAGTTGCGAAAATGCCTACAGTTAAATACTGTATGCACGTACAGCTTAATAAGGATAATTCCGTGGCCTCCACCTCTGCTTCTCCTGATGCCTATCAACGCATGGGCATACGTGTTCAGAAAATCATCAATTCCCCCACCGCTCAGAAAGCCAAAGCCGCACTGATCTTCCGTTTACCGGACGAACCTGTGGATGAGTGGGAGCAATTGCTCGAAGAAATTGATGAGAACGACAACGTCACCCTCGCCTATCGCGACGATGGCGGCGTGCAGATTTTCTGGGTTGTGCCGAAGGAAGATTGAGTCAATGAGTGTCCGCTGGTTTGCTCTGCTGTTTCTGTTCATCACCCTAGGCGCCCAGGCTGGCGCCCCCCGCACCTTCAACGAAGCCAAGAAAGTTGCCTGGAAGCTGTACGCGCCGCAATCCACCGAGTTCTATTGCGGCTGCAAATACACCGGCAACAAGGTCAACCTCGCAGCCTGTGGGTATGTACCCCGCAAGAATGCCAAGCGCGCTGCCCGCATTGAGTGGGAGCACATCGTTCCCGCCTGGCAGATCGGCCATCAGCGTCAGTGCTGGCAAGAAGGCGGGCGCAAGAACTGCACGCGCTACGATCCGGTCTATCAAAAGGCCGAGGCTGATTTGCACAACCTGGTGCCGAGCATCGGCGAGGTGAACGGTGATCGCAGTAACTTCAGTTTCGGTTGGCTGCCGGTGCAATCGGGTCAATATGGCTCGTGCCTGACCCAGGTCGACTTCAAGGCGAAGAAGGTCATGCCCCGCCCTTCCATTCGCGGAATGATCGCCCGGACGTATTTTTACATGAGCAAACAGTACGGTTTGCGCCTGTCGAAACAGGATCGCCAACTGTACGATGCGTGGAACAAGACCTATCCGGTTGAAGCCTGGGAACGTCAGCGCAACCAGAGCGTGGCGTGCGTGATGGGTCGCGGCAACGAGTTTGTCGGGCCTGTGGACATGAAAGCCTGCGGCTGATCGACCGCAGAAAACCAAAAAGGCTTCGGGTATTTATGCCCGAGGCCTTTTTACGTTTCTATCCGCCGCTTTTGTTGCAGCGCCAGTAACCCATCAGATTGAGTGACTCGCGCGCGATGCCGCGCTCCTTGATCAAGTACTTGCGCAGGCTCATCACGGCCACCGTTTCCCCGGCGATCCAGCCGTAGAAACCGTTACCGGTCGAGTCGGAGGTTTCCCAGAGAGTCTCTTTGTCGACGTCAACCTCGGCCAGCTCCACTGTTTCGTGAGCCTGTGAAGAAGTCACCGGCAGCTCCGCCCGACGGACCGCTTCGACTATCAGCGCACCTGCCGCCTTACCGCTGGAATGATCCCGGACCAGCCACCGCACTGACAGCCCTGGCCATTCAGGAACCGGCAATGCCTCTTCTGCACTGTCCACCTCGAAAAATGCCTGAGTCGTTGGCGGCTCGGCCAAGGCAGCCATCTCGTCCAGAATGCCGAGCGCGGCGGGCAATGCCGTGGCATCGGCCACCAGCAACAGATGCTTGAGCGTGTGAGGCGGCTTCCATTCGAAACCTCCCGCGTCTTGCGCTGAAAACTGACGATCAGGTGCCACAATCTGGATTGGCTCGCCCGCTACCGACCGGATTGCCCAACGGGAGGCCGGACCGGTTTCACCGTGCAATACGAAGTCGATGTCCACTTCGCCTTGCTCGGCCCGCAGATGCCGGATGGTGTAAGTGCGCATTGCCGGACGCTGGTTGGCCGGCATTGAACGGTAGCGCGCATACCAATACTGGTCATGGGCCAGGCTGGCAGGCGACCCGTCTTCGGCTGGAAAGAACAGTTTGACGCGCTGATCCGGCGCCCAGGTGGCCATTTCGGTGACCATCGGACCGGCCAGGGTCACGCGCATTAAATGCGGGCTGAGGGTCTTTTTGTGCGCCAGGACTGCGTCGAATATTTTGTAAGGGGTGGCGGAGGCCATGGAGAGCTCCTTCTGGGAATCGACAGTGACACGCTTAGAGACGAGTCAATGTGGATCCCCTTTAAGGGGCTTCGACAGAAGGCTTGCGCGAAAACGGCTGTTACTGGGCTGCGGGACGCTCAAGCACCAGCACTTCGATGTTCTGTTTCTTGGCCCGGGTAAGCGCCGCAGCCACCTCGGCCTGCTTGGCTTCGGCCTCGGCTTTCGAATTGAATGGTCCGAGCAGAATCCGGGTCTTGCCGTTTTCCTTGACGATGCTGGACACAAAGCTGTGTTCGATCAGCCAGCCGCTCAAGTCGCTGACAGCCTGGGGCGTTTCGCCTCGCACTTCAACATCCCATTGCGGCCCGGTGACTGCCGCAGGTGCGGAAACGACTGCCGGTTTCGGCTTTTGAGCATCAACGCCCTTACCTTGATCGCATCCAACCAGTGCCAGTACTGCGATTACCAAGACCATTTTGCGCACAACGTGTCCCTCTGAATGCTGAAAGCGGCGATTTTAGCATTCATGAATACTTCCCGAGTGCCGCAAAATGGGCGCAAAACAACGAGAATGATGGTTGCGGCCTCTGTATAGTTACGCCTTGGGAATTAATGCAGCATCTGCGCGTCAGAAAGAGGCACCCAAACCGTGAGACTTCGCACTAATCTATACATACCACCGACCTCTGCACTGTTCGAATCAGGTGCCCTACAAAGCAATCAAGGAGAAGACCATGCTGATACTCACCCGCAAAGTCGGTGAAAGCATAAATATCGGTGACGACATTACGATCACCATTCTGGGCGTAAGCGGCCAGCAAGTTCGCATCGGCATCAACGCGCCGAAAGACGTCGCAGTGCATCGCGAAGAAATCTACCAACGCATTCAGGCTGGCCTGACCGCTCCAGACAAGCCGCAAACTCCCTGAATCCTGTTGCAGTCAGTAGCCAGCCCGTTCAGTCCCGGACAACGGCTGGCTAAAGATTCAAGCGTCGTATCGCCATCCGTTCGCCCCTTCCTGCCTAAAACGTGAAGCCGATATTAACGGCACGCCCCCTGCCCTGACTGTCAGACGTTTCGGATTATCCCCGAGGAAGAACGTGATCAGACTCGGCTAACCAAACGTCACGCCGCGCGCCATGCCCGTGGCCGCCACGACCATCAACAACACCAGCAGCCCCTCGACATGACTGATCCGTGCAAACAGCTTCGCGCGCCCGGTATCGATCGCCGCGCCACGGCTCAGCGCGATCCGCCATTTGATCAGCGTGATCATTGGCGCGACCTCAAGCAGCAGGATCAAAACGAAGAGCGTCATTTTGAGATGGAACAAAGGTTGGTGAAGGTAGTAATCCGTACCTTTTTCATACCCACCGAAGGCCCGCATCCCACCGGAGACCAGGAGGATGACGGCAGAGATCCCCCACAGATTATCGGCCATCAACACACGGCGAGCCTCTCCCGCCCCGGCCGCCAGACGGCTGAATGCGGTTCCCCGCGTCAGTACAGCCCAGAACCCCAAGGCGAAAGCCAGCAGGTGAATTGCCGCAAGCGACCAGTGAACCAGCATCTAAAGACTCCCATCAGACTGAGTTTGAGTTTGGCCAGTCAGTAGTAGTCCAAAAAACCGGGATTCGCCCGGGTTTGCACAGGAGGCGTTCCGCGCTTCTCCATAGAAGCGGCACGGCATACAGGCGAATTATTCAGAGCGAAGGCAGCGGCTGATGTGTCTTTGTGATGTTCGAGCGAACCAGGACAAATCTCAGGCAAAAAAAAATCCCAAGCAGCTGATGGACGCTTGGGACTTAAAAATGCATAAACCGTGGTGGTGAACGCGGGGCGATAATAGCTCAACGGCTCATCTGTAACAATATATTTTAGATCACTATCTGGTTAATAATAATCGTAACTCATTAAATATCCACACTATTTTTATGGTTCCTAGACGAACATCCAGTAGCACCAAGACAGCGCGCGCCAAAAAAAGTAATCTCGAAACAGCGCAAGAAATATAACGTTACAGACCGTCTAGACTCCATCACACCAGTGCTGAAGGTTCCTTGAGCACTCGATTTTGACAGCAACTCCCTCCTTTTCACCTGAGTACACAGCCATGTGTAAATCGTGTGATTCAAACCCGATTCAAACCGAAAATGATCGCCGAAAGTTCCTTCGATTAGCCGGACTCGGAGCAGGCGCTCTGTTACTGGCTGGCGCCCTGCCCAATCAAGTCCTCCACGCTGCCGAGAAAACGGCATCTGCGCCAAAACCGCAAAACTCAATCAGTCCCGACCAGGCCCTGCAAAGGCTAATGGAGGGAAATGAACGGTATGTTTCCGGCACCTCCAAGACTCATGACTTCAAGGACGAACGAGAAGCCCTGGTCTCCGGTCAGAACCCGTTCGTGGCGGTGCTCAGTTGCTCTGACTCGCGCATCGCCCCCGAATACGCCTTTGATACGGCTCGAGGAGACCTTTTCGCCATACGTGTGGCGGGCAACTTCGTCACCGACGAGGGATTGGCAAGCCTTGAGTACGGTATTGCAGTGCTCGGCGCACCACTGATCCTCGTGCTTGGGCATGAAGACTGCGGCGCCATCAACGCGGGGATAAAGGCAGTAAAAGATCACACTGTTTTCCCTGGCCACATCCCAAAACTGACTGATGCATTAAAGGCTTCTATTGAGACAGTGCTCAAGGAGCCAGGGGATCTTCCTAACAACGCTGTCGCGCAAAATGTCAAAGACTCTGTCAAGCGTCTCAAAAATGCCTCGCCACTACTGACTGATGCCCTCGGCAAAGGTAAGTTGAAAATAGTGGGCGGCATTTATCGCCTGGCGAGCGGCAAAGTAGACCTGATCGCCTGATCCGACAGGCGCATACCTGTTACTGAGACGCCCGTTGTGAAGAGCCCAGCGCGTGGCTGGGCTCTGATCATTTTCGGTTTTCCATCATCTTGTCAGCGAGCGCCTTGGCCCTTTCAATCAACAGGTTTTGCCTGTCTTCGTGAGTAGCCCCCCCGACAACCGGGGCCGTCAGATTGCTTTCCGCAATCAACGCAGCGCAGAAGTATTGATCCCAAACAGCCTTATCCTCGGACGCCTGTTTGTTCATTTGGTCGGCGATCATATGCGGCTCCTTTTGGTGAGGTAGCACCGGTATCTTACGCCTGAATCGCAGACAACCTCAGTCGCTGGAGACCAACGCAAACGCGCCGGCACATAAACTTTCCGACGCACGACAGGTTCATTTCCAAGGACTCGTTAACCTTTTGCAAATTCTTGCCGATGTCTCTAGCTCAGGGCATAGGAGCAACACAGATGAGAAATAATCAACCCGTTACACAACGTGAGGTTGCCCTTGGACCTCAACAGAAACTCATCTCGACAACGGACTCACGAGGGGTCATTACTTACTGTAACGACGCCTTTGTAGAAATCAGCGGTTTCAACAAGTCAGATCTGATAGGCGCCCCTCAAAACATCGTTCGTCATCCTGACGTGCCATCCGCCATATTCGCCCATATGTGGAGTGCCCTCAAACAAGGCAACCCTTGGATGGGTATCGTCAAGAATCGCTCCAGGAACGGCGACCACTACTGGGTCAACGCCTACGTCACGCCCATTTTTGAAGGGAGCCAAGTCGTTGGTTATGAGTCGGTCCGGGTGAAACCGAGCATCGATCAAATCCGCCGCGCCGAGGCCCTCTATAAACGAATCAGCCGGGGCAAGTCAGCAGTTCCTGGCAGCGACAAATGGCAACCCGTCTTGATGGACTGGCTGCCGTTCCTGGCCATGGGTTTAGCGGGGACTTTGGGCGGTGTTTTCCTCAGCCCTCCCTTGGCAGCATTGGTAGCCGTAGGTGTATCGGCTCCGATGGGGCTGATTGCTTCGCGCCGGCAGAAGCGCGGTGCACTGCATCTGCTGGAAATGGCAGAGGCTTCCACTTCCGACCAATTGATTGCGCAAATGTACAGCGACGAGCGAGGTCATCAGGCGCGTCTTGAAACGGCCTTCGTGAGCCAGGCATCACGTCTCAAGACTTGCCTGACGCGGTTACAAGACACCGCAGAGCAGCTCACCGGTCTGGCCGGGAGATCTGACGTCCTCGCCTCCGACAGTTCCCGTGGACTTGATCGCCAACGAATCGAAACCGAGCAGGTATCGGCCGCCGTCAATCAGATGGCAGCCACCACACAAGAGGTCGCGAGCCACGTCCAGCGCACCGCCGACGCCACCCAGGAAGCCAACGTGCTGACAGGCCGTGGACGCGACGTCGCCCGTGACACGCGTGACGCCATTCAGCGGCTCTCCAATGTGGTCGGCGAGACAGGCCAAACCGTCGCGCAACTGGCCAAAGACAGTAACGAAATCGGGACGGTCGTCGATGTGATCAAAGGCATCGCCGATCAAACCAACTTGTTGGCACTCAATGCCGCCATCGAAGCTGCACGCGCGGGAGAAATGGGTCGAGGTTTCGCGGTCGTCGCGGACGAAGTGCGCCAATTGGCTCAACGAACAACCGAGTCGACGACCCAGATTCACGGCTTGATTTCCAAGCTACAGGTCTCTTCAAACAATGCCGTGAAGACTATGGAAAGCGGCCAGCGCCAGGCCGAAGAAGGCGTTGCGTGGGTGCTGGAGGCCGATAAAGCCCTGATCGGCATCAGCGAAGCCGTCGCCAACATCACCGATATGACAACCCAGATAGCGGCCGCGACTGAAGAGCAATCAGCCGTCGCAGAGGAAATCAGTCGCAACATCACCACCATCGCAACCCTCGCCGATCAGACGTCTGAGCAGGCCAGGCATTCCGCCGAGGTGACTAAGGAATTAACACAGACGGCTAAAACTCAGTATTCGCTGGTTGAGCGCTTTAACCGATAAGCCCTGCTCTTACTGATCGGGGATCGAAATAGAAAAAGCAGGATGATCAATCCTGCTGTTTAAGTCAGTTATCTGCTCGATGCTCAAGATTGGCTGTGGTGTATGCGTATGGGCACGTGCGCTACGGCCGAAGCTCTCTTATTCCTCTGCATCCAGCCGATCAACATAAAAGCGAGGCCCGGAATGAGCAACCCAGGCGCCATGTAACCGAACGTAGCTTCGTTTAATAGACCGCTCAAGCCAAAGCTGAATCCGCAGATTGCCAGCGGGATGCCGGTTAGAAACATCGGATTTCGAAATGCCTTATCCATAGCAAAGATCTCCTTAACAATTTCGCTGACTGAACTATACCGTCTGTCGGTGAGCGGCTGGAATTGCAAAACGCAGACAACAAAAAAGGGCCCACCTTTCGGTGAGCCCTTCTAGACCGCCCAGCAGAGCGGATTTTGTTTGGTAGGCGCGATTGGACTCGAACCAACGACCCCCACCATGTCAAGGTGGTGCTCTAACCAACTGAGCTACGTGCCTGCTGTGAGGCGGCATTCTACGGAATTCCGGAGGGGTGTCAACACCTTTTTTCGAGCTAACCCTATGAATATGCAAAATATTTAATTTCGCGGTGGTTAAGAAGATTTTCCGGTGGCTGGCGGTCGATTTTTAACTCGGGTAGGATCGATGCACTCGTAAAATATATTAAACAGAGGCAGCCGGATGGCGAACACCCCCTACCCCGAATCCTATTACGCCGCGTCGGCCAATGCGGTTCCGCCGCGCCCGGCCTTACAGGATGACGTAGAGACTGATGTCTGCGTGATCGGTGCCGGTTACACCGGTCTGTCCTCTGCCCTGTTTTTGCTGGAGAACGGTTTCAAGGTCACGGTGCTGGAAGCCGCCAAGGTGGGTTTTGGCGCTTCTGGCCGTAACGGCGGGCAGATCGTTAACAGTTATAGCCGCGACATTGATGTGATCGAGCGCAGTGTCGGTCCCAAGCAGGCTCAGTTGCTGGGGCAAATGGCGTTTGAGGGCGGGCGGATCATTCGTGAGAGGGTGGCCAAATATAATATCCAGTGCGACTTGAAGGATGGCGGCGTTTTCGCCGCCATCACTGCCAAGCAGATGGGCCATCTGGAAGCGCAGAAACGTCTTTGGGAACGGTTTGGTCATACGCAGCTTGAGTTGCTGGATCAAAAGCGCATCCGTGAGATGGTGGCCTGCGAGCAATACGTCGGCGGCATGCTCGACATGAGCGGCGGTCACATTCATCCGCTGAACCTGGCGTTGGGCGAAGCGGCCGCGGTCGAGTCGCTGGGCGGCACTATTTATGAGCAGTCGCCAGCGGTCCGCATTGAGCGCGGCGCAAATCCGGTGGTGCATACGCCACAGGGCAAGGTCAGGGCCAAGTTCATTATCGTGGCCGGCAATGCATATCTCGGCAATCTGGTGCCGGAGCTGGCGGCCAAGTCGATGCCTTGCGGCACTCAGGTCATCACCACCGAGCCTTTGGGCGATGAATTGGCCAAGCGTCTGTTGCCGCAGGATTACTGCGTCGAGGACTGCAATTATCTGCTCGATTACTACCGTCTGACCGGCGACAAGCGCCTGGTCTTCGGGGGCGGTGTTGTCTATGGCGCGCGGGATCCGGCAAACATCGAAGCCATCATTCGGCCGAAGATGCTCAAGGCGTTTCCGCAACTCAAGGACGTGAAGATTGATTACGCCTGGACCGGCAATTTCCTGCTGACCCTGTCGCGCCTTCCTCAGGTCGGACGGATCGGCGACAACATCTACTATTCCCAGGGTTGCAGCGGCCACGGCGTCACGTACACGCACCTGGCGGGCAAGGTGCTGGCCGAAGCGCTGCGTGGCCAGGCTGAGCGTTTCGACGCGTTTGCCGATCTGCCGCACTACCCGTTCCCCGGCGGGCAATTGCTGCGCACACCGTTTGCCGCGCTGGGTGCGTGGTATTACGGGTTGCGGGACAAGTTCGGGTACTGACTGACACTGCAAAACCACTGCGGGTGCTCGCGATCGCGGAGGGTCAGTCAACACAGATATCGAATGTGATGGCCTCATCGCGGGCAAGCCCGGCTCCCACAGGGATCAGCGCATGGCTTTAGAGCCGATCCCGTGCGATGCCGCTGCGGATTCGCAGGATGTCGGCGAGTACGGCGAGGGCAATTTCCGCAGGGGTTTTGCTGCCCAGGTTCAGCCCGATGGGCGCATGAATACGCGCCAGCTCCGCGTCTCCCAAACCACCGATCCTGCGCAATCGCTCGAAGCGCTTCTGCGAGGTCTGCCGGGAACCCATCACACCGATGTAAAACGCCTCGGTGCGCACGGCTTCCATCATCGCCAAATCGTCGATGCGTGGATCGTGAGTCAAGGCCACCACGGCGGTGTCGCTGTGGCAGCCGCCGTCAGCAATGAACACCGACGGCAATTGACGGCGAATCTCGACGTTTTCCAGCACGACGCCTTCCAGCACCTCGTCGCGCGGATCACAGAGAATCACCTCGAACCCGAGGCCAACCGCAAACTCCGCGCACGCCTGGGCGACGCTGGAATACCCCGCCAACAGCAAGCGCTGAGCTGCGCCGATCCGCACGCGCACCCGGTCAATCTCACGTTCGATGCGCACGCCCTGCTCACGATCAGTGAACAGACTGCGTGCACCGCTGGCGAGATCAACCTCGCGGATCAGCCGCCGCTGGCCGAGCAACGCCGACTCCAGCTCCCGCAGATGAGCCTGCACCTCGCACTCGGGCTCAAGCTTCTCCACCAGCACATCGAGCACGCCGCCGCAGGGCAGACTCACGCGCGAACGCGGATCATCGCCTTCGCCATAACGAACGATGCTGACTGCATCAACAAACGCCCCCTCGGCGACGCGTTCGAGAAAGTCTTCCTCGACGCAGCCGCCGGACAGCGAACCGATCCAATGCCCGTCGCTGTTCACCGCCAGCAACGAGCCCGGCGCACGCGGCGCCGAGCCATAAGTGGCGAGCACCGTGCACAGCCAGATGCGCTGCCCGGCCATCGACCATTGCAGCGCCCGGCGCACGACTTGCAGATCGAGATGCTGCATGTCAGTGCGCCTTGTGCTCGAGTGGCGGCGCATCGGCCCGCAACGTCTGCACGTCGCTCACGGCCAGATCACCCGACTGACCACCCCACCCTTGACGCAGGTAGTTCAGCAGATCGGTGAGTTGCTCGTGGCTGAGCTTCTCGGCGAACCCCGGCATCGGTTGCATGTGTTCGAACCCGGCGAATTTCTGCTCACCAATGCCGTCGTCGATCACCCGCACCAGGTTGCGCGGATCTTCCAGGCGCAGCGTGGTGTTGCCGCGCATGGCCACGGCGATGTGCGGCTTGCCCTCGCCGCCGACCGCGTGGCAACCGGCGCAAACGTTCAGGTAATCCTGACGACCGCGCTGGGCGCTGGCACTGAGTTTGTCCAGCGGCACGTCGGTCAGTACCTTCGCGGCCGGCGGTTGATCGCCGAGCAGGAAGGTCGCCATCGCCGCCAGGTCCGGGTCATTGAGGCCTTGGGTGCTGTTGTGAAACACCGGGAACATCTCGTTGAACATCGTGCCTTGGGCGCTCATGCCGTGTTTGAGGAACGAGCTCAGGTCCTGATGATTCCAGCCGCGAGCGGCCAGGTCGTTGGCCAGCAGGCTAGGCGCCAGATAGCCGTTGAGCACGCCGCCGGTCATGCGTTTGTCCTGCTGCATCGAACCGGGCAATCCACGTGGCGTGTGGCATTCGCCGCAGTGGCCGAGCACATCGACCATGTATTGACCGCGCTTGAAAGCTTCGCTTTTGCCGTCGGCCGGCGCCAGCTTCACGTCCTTGCCGTAGAGCATGTTCCAGCCCGTCAAGCCCAGGCGCACGTTGAACGGAAAGCTCAGGCTCGTGACCGGCGCTGCCCGTTCGATCGGCTCGACGGTTTTCAGGTACGCGTGAATCGCATCGGAATCTGCGCGCGGCATCAAGTGATACGAGGTGTATGGCATCGCCGGGTACAGGTTCGCGCCATCGCGACGCTTGCCCTCGGTGAGCGCGGCGAAGAATTCGTCATCGTTGTACAAACCGATGCCGTGCTCTTTGCTCGGGGTGATGTTGGTGCCGTAAATCGTGCCGAACGGCGAGACGATCGGTAGACCACCCGCATACGGCGCGCCACCCGGCGCGGTGTGGCAGGCCATGCAATCGGCGGCACGGGCAAGATAGGCGCCGCGATCGACTTGCTCATCCGCATGAGCCAGCAAGACAGGCGCTGCCAGACCCACCGCCAACGCCAGGCGGGACAGTAAATGCTTCATGCTCAACCCTCCTTGACCAGGCCGAGATCGGTCAGCACGTTGCGCGTCGCGCTGTAATACCGCACGTAGCCGGTGCAGCGGCAGATGTGGTGACCGAGGCTGTCCTCGATGACTTTTTCCAGCTGGCTTTTGACGATGGGCTGACGCTGCAGCTTCTCTACCAAAACCGTCGCGGCGTTCACAAAACCCGGCGCGCAGTAGCTGCACTGGAAAGCGAACTCATCGACGAAGCGTTGCTGGATCGGATTGAGTTCGACGACCTGGCCCTGCTCATCGCGGGTCGCGTGGCCTTCAATGGTCCGCACCTTTTTGCCTTCGAAATAATGCGCACCGGTGATGCAGGTGCGCACTTCTTCGCTGGTGCCGTCCGGGTTGTCGACGATTACGACGCAGGCGTGACAAATGCCCTGGCCGCAGCCAAGGCGCGAGCCGGTGAGGTTTTTGTATTCGTGCAGGTAGTCGATCATCGGCAGGTCATCAGGGATGTCCACCGGGCCGACGGATTGACCGTTGAGGGTCAGTTGAAGCGGACGGTTAGCCATTGAGGGCCTCCTTGATGCGTGCAGAAGTGATGGGCAGGTCGCGGACCCGTTTGCCGATGGCATGCGCCACGGCGTTACCGATGGCACCGACCACCGGGATCATCACCACTTCGGCGATGCCCTTGGATGGATCGCTCGGCGACAGCGGCGGCAGGATCTCGGCCGTCTGCTTCCAGACCGCCACGTGGCGCGCCATTGGCAAGCGGTAGCGGTTGAAATTCCAGTCGCCCTCCCCCGGCCCGCCTTCGTACAGCGGCATCTCTTCCATCAGCGCATGGCCGATACCCATCGCGATCCCGCCTTCGAGCTGGCCCTTGACCAGTTCTTCCACCAGCACCCGACCGCACTCGACCCACGAGTGATGGTTGAACACTTGCACGTCGGCGGAGCCCTTGTTCACTTTCAGCTCCACCAGCGTCGCGACCGGGCTGTAATAAGTCACCGCCGCGTTGTTCAACTGCGTGTCCGGGTAATGCACGTTCTGGCGATCCAGCAAGTGGAAACCGGCACTGTTCATCTGCGCTTTTTTCACGCTCGGCGCACCGTCGCCGTACTTCACCGCCAAGCCGTCCAGCGGCAGACGTTCGCGCACGCCGTCGATGCTGAACTCGGCCTCGGCCCAGCTCCAGCGGTTAAAACCGTGCACGGTCGCGCCAGTCACCAAGCCTTTTTCGTGGGCGTGTTTGGCCAGTTGTTCGAAGCTCAGCGGCTGCATGCCGTTGGCGGTGAGTCGGCCATCGACCCAATGCGCATCTTCACGGCGCACCACATACGGGTTGGCCTGGCCGCCGTAAGGGCCCTGGCCCCAGATCTGCAACGCCGCCGGCCACAAACCGTGGTTGAACAACACGCGCGCCGCTTCACGGGTGGCGTGGCTGAAGTAGTAGGCGGAATTGGTCGCCGATGAGGCCGAGGCGAGCTTGCCGACCCAGCGCGGATTGCGCAGCACATTGTCCTGCTCGGCCTGGCTCATGAGGTACGGGTTGCCGCCGGTGATCAGCTGCAACTCTTTCCATTCGGTCTCGCCGGTCTTCACTTCAGTCGCCGGGACGCCAAGGAAATCCGCCACGACCAAGGCTTGCGAGGTGGACATGCCGGTACCGATTTCGATACCGATGTGGCGCAGGCTGATGTGCCCATCAGCGGTGAATTCGATGCTGGCCATCGGCGCTTCAGAACCGGTGCCGAAGTCTTTCTGGCAGATGGCAAAACCGACGCCGTACCAGTTGTCCGGGTCCTGGGATTCGCGCTGCTTTTTGATCGCGTCGCGGTTTTTCCAGACTTCGTGCACGGCTGCTTTGTCGAGAATCTCGTGCAGGCGCAACGCACCTGCCGGCACCGCGCCCTGGGTGTTTTTCATGCCCGAGACCATGGCGTTTTTCTTGCGCAGATCAATGGCGTCGATGCCGAGGCGATCGGCAATTTCATCGACCATCATCTCGGTGGAAGCCATGCTTTGCAGCGTGCCGTAACCGCGCATCGACCCGGCTTCAACGGCGCGGGAATGGTAGGCGGTGACCTGCAAATCGTTCTGCGGCATGTAATAGATCGATTGCGCCGACGTGGCACCAACCGCCGCCACCGATGGGCTGTAGTTGATCCGTCCACCGCCGTCGACGTTCATCTCGGCGCGGAAAATCTTGAAGCTGTGATCGGTCTTGTCCACCGCCAGTTGGTAGCGGATATCGAACGGGTGACGCTTGATGCCGCTCTGGAACTGCTCATAACGATCGTTGGCCAGACGCACCGGCACGCCGGCGCCGTACAACGCCGCAAGCGCTGCGTAGTACACGAAAATGTTGTGGTCTTTGGAGCCATAACCGACGGTGTAGCCCGGGTGCATGTTCAGGTTGGCCAGGCCGAAACGCGACGGCGCGATCATCTTCGCGGTCTCGGTCGCGGTTTCCAGCGGGCACTGGGTGGCAACGACGAAATGCAGGGTCTTGGTCGCGGGGTCGTACCAGCCGTTTCCGTTGTCCGGCTCCATCGCGGCCGGTTCGATCGAAGGGGTTTTGTAGCGCTCGTCGAACACCAGCCAGTTGTCGGGTGGCGTGTCGATCTGTTGCTTCATGCGCTCGGCGTAGAACAAACCGCGCTCGGTCAGGTTGCCGTGCAGGTCCGGCTGGGAATTCCACACCGGGCGACGGTTTTTCAACATCGGGAACAGGATCGAATCCTTGAGGCTGGCGAATTCGTCTTCGTCCGCCGAGGTCGCCCCGCCGACGCGCACGTAGCGGAAACTGCCGTAGGGATCGCCTTCGTAGAACGGCACTTTGTCGCCGTAACGAATCGCTTTGTCATTGAATTTGAGCTTGGCCTTGGCCTGACGGAAACGCTCGAAGTCGTTCCAGATCAGGATCGCCACCGGGTGACCGATGAACATCGGCACCTTGCCCTCCGGCAGCAGAGGATCCGGTGCGTGTTCCTCCGGGAAAGCGATGCCGTCCTTGTCCAGGTCGGCGGCGGTGACGATGCGGTCCGGCTGCACGTCGGTGCCGAGCCACGTCAGGTCGTAACCGGCATAAATGCGATCAGCCTTGGTGGTTTTCAGCAGCATGGCGTGGCCTTGCTGCTGCGGCCAGCCCGGCATGTCCTTGGCGCGGATGTCGCGGGCAAACACTTTGCTGCCGCAGACCTTGGACAAGGCATCGTTACGCGAGCGCGCCTTGCCGTTGTTGCCAAGCCATTGCTCGGACGGCACGGTCACGCTGTTTTCCATCAAGGCCGCCAGCGCCTGACTGCTGAGTGGCGTGAGCGTCACGCTCACACCCGCCACCAGCCCGCCCTGAAGGAACGAGCGCCGGGATATTTCACGGTTGGACATGGATCATCCTCTGGGCGGTTATGGGTCCGCCCTTCTGGTTATGTTCTGGGGATCTCGAGTCTTGCAGAAGCCCTTTTTGACGAGGCAAAGGGCTGTGTTGGCAGTGCAAAGCTGACCGAAAGGTTAACTTTATAGATTTATGGGCTTTTAGAAAACAACTGGTAACAAAAATCTGACCAAAGAATCAAAAAACCGCCGCTTTTCGGCGGAGCAAATCGATGAACAAACCCAACTCCCGGCTGATGTGTTCGCCCTTGCGCAGCAGCAATCCGAACGGCGCCAGTTGCACATCCAGCGCAACAGGCAGCGCCACCACCAGACCCATTTTCAGGTAGTCGCGCAACGCGGTTTCCGAGAGCACCATGATGGCGTCGGTCAGTTGAATCAGTTGCTGCATCGAGTACACCGAGCTGCATTCGATGATGTCGGCGGGTGTCGGCAAGGCCAGGCGCTGCAAGGCCTGATCCAGCCCGATGCGCGCCGGGCTGGTTTCCGGTTGCAGGATCCACGGCCAGCCGCTGACCAGTTCCGAGAGTTCGAGTGTTTCCCGTTGCGCCAAGGGATGACCGGCGTGAACGACAACCAGCAACCGTTCGTTGCCCAGCTGTTCGAACTCGTAATGTTCGCTGTCGGTGGCAGCGTTGCGCCGGGCAATGGCGAGGTCGATGCGGCCCTGCTCCAGTAACTGGATCACCTGGTCGCTGGTGTCGCCCATGATGCGAATGCGCAACTGCGGATTGAGCGCCTTGATTTCGGCAATCGAATCCATCACCAGGTCCGGCGCAGCGCCCATGATGGTGCCGATGGACAGATAACCGTAACCGCCCTGCTGCCGCGCGATTAGGTCTTCGGCGCAGCGGTCGAGGCCGCTGATGGCGGATTCGGCGAAACGAATCAACTCACTGCCCAGCGCCGTCGGCCGCATTCCGCGGGGCAGTCGCTCGAACAGATCGCAGCCGAACATGTCTTCAATCTCATGGAGCATTCGGGTCGCCGCCGGTTGCGACATGTTCAGGCTTTGCGAGGCGCGATGCAGGTTCTGACTGCTGCTGAGCGTCACCAGCATGTGCAAATGCTTGTAGCGCAGGCGGTTGAGCAGGCTGCGGGAGATGATCGGCGTGGTCATGGCGGGCCTTTGTTATCGATACCTTCAAGGTATCAGTTGTGAGCTAGATTCGATTTGTAACGCATCGATCCACGGCCGTACAGTCTTTCCCATAAGAACAAATGCCCTACCAAAGGAAAACTGCGATGAAGACTCTACCCGCGCCTCTGCTCGCCAAAATTTCCTGGCGGCTGCTCCCCTTCCTGCTACTGATGTACATCATGGCCTTCCTCGACCGCGCCAACGTCGGGTTCGCCAAGCAAGCCTTTCAAGCCGACACCAATATCAGCGACGCCGCTTTCGCCTTCGGCGCCGGGGTGTTCTTCGTCGGTTACGCGCTGCTCGAAGTGCCGAGCAATCTGATCCTGCACCGCGTCGGCGCCCGTCTGTGGATGTGCCGGATCATGGTCACCTGGGGCCTGGTCTCCGCCGCCATGGTCTTCGCTCACACCGAAACCAGCTTCTACGTCCTGCGCTTTTTGCTGGGCGTGGCCGAGGCCGGTTTCTTCCCTGGTGTCATTCTTTACCTCACCTACTGGTTCCCCAGCGCCGCGCGTGGCAAAGCCATGGGCTTTTTCTACTTCGGTGCACCGCTGGCGTTCATCTTTGGCAGCCCGTTGTCTGGCTTGCTGCTGGAGCTGGACGGATTTGCCGGCGTCCACGGCTGGCAATGGCTGTTCGCGGTTGAAGGCTTGATGGCCACGGCGGTGGGCGTCTGGGCCTATTGGTATCTGGACAATCGCCCGGCCGACGCGAAGTGGCTGACGGTTGAAGAACGCCAGCAAGTGCAAGGCATCCTGGATCAAGAAGACAGCCACAAACAGAATCACGGCCGCAGCTTGCTCAACGTTCTGTGCCAACCCTCAATCCTGTACTTGTGCCTGATTTATCTGCTGATTCAGGCCAGCGTCTACGGCGTGGTGTTCTATCTGCCGACCCAGGTCGGCGGGCTGTTGGGCACCAAGGTCGGGCTGATGGTCGGGTTGGTCACGGCAATTCCATGGATCTGCGCGATCGTCGCGGCGTACCTGATCCCCGGCTACAGCGACCGCACCGGCGAACGTCGCCGCACCGCCTGCCTGACGTTGCTGATGTCCGCAGCCGGGATCGCCTGCTCGGTCACCTTTGCCAGCCCGTTCCTCGGCATCGTCGCCCTGTGCTTCGCCGCTTCCGGTTTCATCGCTGTGCAACCGGTGTTCTGGACCTTCCCTTCCAGCTATCTCGCCGGCAGCGCCGCTGCAGCCGGGATCGCTTTGATCAATTCGTTCGGTGCCCTCGGCGGCTTCATCGCCCCGGTCCTGAAGAACTGGGCCGAAGGCGCCTTCCATTCACCGGCCGCAGGCTTGTACGTGCTGGCTGGCACCACTGTCATCGCCGCGTTGCTGGTCCTGGGCATCCGCTCACCCGTCCAGAAGCCTTCCAACACACCGGCCACCGCTTAACCTGAGGAGTCACACCATGGGCATTCCAACCATCAAACACGTCCGCGCCTTCACGTTGAGAGGCGGCGGCGCGGATTATCACGATCAGGCGGACGGTCACTGGATCGACGATCACATTGCCACGCCGATGAGCAAATACCCCGAGTACCGCCAGAGCCGCCGCACCTTCGGCATCAACGTGCTCGGGACCCTGGTGGTCGAGATCGAAGCCAGCGACGGCACGGTTGGTTTCGCCGTCACCACCGGCGGCGAGCCTGCCGCGTACATTGTCGAAAAACACCTGGCGCGTTTCCTCGAAGGCGCACGGGTCACCGACATCGAAAAAATCTGGGACCAGATGTACCAATCGACCCTGTATTACGGTCGCAAAGGCATCGTCATCAACACGATCTCCGGGGTTGATCTGGCGTTGTGGGACTTGCTCGGCAAGATCCGCAAAGAGCCGGTGCATCAGTTGCTCGGCGGTGCGGTGCGCGACGAATTGCAGTTCTACGCCACCGGCGCCCGTCCGGACCTGGCGCAGAAAATGGGTTTCATCGGCGGCAAGATGCCGTTGCACCACGGCCCGGCCGAAGGCGAGGAAGGCCTGCGCAAGAACCTCGAAGAACTGGCGACCATGCGCGAACGGGTCGGCCCGGACTTCTGGCTGATGCTTGATTGCTGGATGAGCCTGGACCTCAACTACGCCACCAAACTGGCGGTCGGCGCCCACGAGTACGGCTTGAAGTGGATCGAAGAAGCCCTGCCGCCGGACGATTACTGGGGCTACGCGGCCCTGCGCAGCAACGTGCCCAAAGGCATGCTGGTGACCACCGGCGAACACGAAGCGACCCGTTGGGGTTTCCGCATGCTTCTGGAAATGGGCTGCTGCGACATCATCCAGCCGGACGTTGGCTGGTGCGGCGGCATCACCGAGCTGGTGAAAATCTCGGCGCTGGCAGACGCCCATAACGCGCTGGTCATTCCCCACGGTTCTTCGGTTTACAGCTACCACTTCGTCGCCACCCGGCATAACAGCCCGTTCGCCGAGTTTCTAATGATGGCGCCGAAGGCGGACGAAGTAGTGCCGATGTTCCACCCGCAATTGCTCGGCGAGCCGGTGCCGGTGAATGGCCGCATGCGCCTGTCGGCACTCGACCAGCCAGGTTTCGGCGTGACCCTCAACCCGGAATGCCAACTGCATCGGCCGTATAACCGCTGAGAAAGGACCCCGCCATGAACATGCCTCACAACGCTTTCAAGGCCGCGCTGAATAATCCGGCGACCCAATACGGAATCTGGGCCGGTTTCGCCACCGGCTACGCCGCCGAAATCGTCGCCACCACCGGCTACGACTGGATGCTGATCGACGGTGAACACGCGCCAAATACTGTGCCCGGCGTACTCGCGCAATTGCAGGCGGTGGCGCCCTACTCCACCGCGCCAGTGGTGCGCGCGGTCACGGGCGACGCCAACCTGATCAAGCAACTGCTGGATATCGGTGCGCAGACGCTGATGATCCCGATGGTCGAAACCGCCGAGCAAGCGGCCGCCCTGGTGCGCGCCATGCGTTACCCGCCCCACGGCGTTCGCGGCGTCGGCGGCGGCTTGACCCGCGCCACGCGCTGGGACGGCGTGCCTGATTACCTCAACACTGCCCATGAACAGTTGTGCCTGATCGTTCAGGTGGAATCGCGGATTGGCGTGGAAAACGTCGAAGCGATCGCCGCCGTCGAAGGCGTCGACGCGGTGTTTATCGGCCCGGCGGATTTGTCCATCGGCCTCGGCCATGCTGGCAACCCTGGCCATCCTGAAGTTCAGGAACGTATCCAGCACGCGGTGAAAGCAACGCTCGCCGCCGGCAAGGCCTGCGGCATCCTCGCGCCAAACGAAGAAGACGCGCGCCGCTATCAAAGCTGGGGCTGCCAGTTCATTGCCGTGGCCATCGACATCAGCCTGCTGCGCCAAAGCGCCATGACCACCCTCGCCCGTTACCGCGCACCGGCCACCGAACACGCGCCGTCGCGCACTTACTGATCAGCCAAGGAGTCGCCCCAATGTCGTCCGTGCCTGTGTACGAAAACTTCATCAACGGCCAGTTCGTGGCCAGCGCTACCCATCTCGATGTGATCAACCCGGCCACGGGTGTCGTGCTGTCGAAAGTCCCGGCCTCGACGGCCGAAGACGTCGACCGCGCCCTTGCCGCCGCGCGCGCCGCGCAAAAGGACTGGTCGCGCAAACCGGCGATTGAGCGCGCCGGGCATCTTCGCCGGATCGCCGCCAAGCTGCGGGAGAACGTCCAGCACTTGGCACGCACCATCACCCTGGAACAAGGCAAGGTCAGCGGTTTGGCGGAGGTGGAAGTCAATTTCACCGCCGATTACCTCGACTACATGGCCGAGTGGGCCCGGCGCATCGAAGGTGAAATCATCACCAGCGACCGGCAGAACGAAAACATCTTTCTGTTTCGCAAACCACTGGGCGTGGTCGCCGGGATTCTGCCGTGGAATTTCCCGTTCTTCCTGATCGCCCGCAAGATGGCGCCGGCCCTGCTGACTGGCAATACCCTCGTGATCAAACCCAGTGAAGAAACCCCGAACAACTGATTCGAATTCGCCCGACTGGTGGCCGAAACCGACCTGCCGCCCGGCGTGTTCAACGTGGTCTGCGGCGACGGTCGAGTGGGCGCGGCGCTCAGTGCGCATAAGGGCGTGGACATGATCAGCTTCACCGGTAGCGTCGACACCGGCTCACGAATCATGGCCGCCGCCGCACCGAACATCACCAAACTCAACCTGGAACTGGGCGGCAAGGCGCCGGCCATTGTGCTGGCGGATGCCGACCTCGATCTGGCAGTAAAAGCCATTCGCGATTCGCGGATCATCAACAGCGGCCAGGTGTGCAATTGCGCCGAGCGGGTGTACGTCGAACGCAAGGTCGCCGACCCGTTTATCGAACGCATCGCAGCGGCGATGAGCGCGACCCGTTATGGCGATCCGATTGCTCAGCCTGAGGTGGAAATGGGTCCGCTGATCAACCGTCAGGGCCTGGACAGCGTCAACCGCAAAGTGCGCACGGCCTTGAGCCAGGGCGCGAGTCTGGTCAGCGGTGGGCAGATTGCCGATCTACCGAACGGCTTTCACTTCCAGCCCACGGTATTGGCCGGGTGCAGCGCCGACATGGAAATCATGCGCGAAGAGATTTTCGGCCCGGTGCTGCCGATCCAGATTATCGACGACCTCGACGAAGCCATCGCCCTGGCCAACGACTGCGACTATGGCCTGACCTCGTCGATCTACACCCGCGACCTGAGTAAAACCATGCACGCGATGCGTGAGCTGGATTTTGGCGAGACTTACGTCAACCGGGAGAACTTCGAGGCTATGCAGGGCTTCCATGCCGGGGTGCGTAAATCCGGGATTGGCGGCGCGGATGGCAAGCATGGGTTGTATGAGTACACCCATACCCATGCGGTTTACTTGCAAGGCTGAGCCTGGCGGTGTTGCTGACGCCGCCATCGCGGGCAAGCCCGCTCCCACAGGGTTCTTGGAGTTCACTCAATGTGTGGAACAACACAGATCATTGTGGGAGCGGGCTTGCCCGCGATGGCGTCATGTCAGTCAAAGCTATCCGTCAGAAATCCACGGTCGCAGAAAGCAGGTAGGTCCGCGGCGTCGACAGCGTCAGACCCGGCTCGCTGTCATCCGACGCCCCGGCCGAACTCCAGTAGCGCTTGTCTGCCACGTTCTCGATGTTGGCGCGCAATGTGATGTTCTTTTCCTCGACCTTGAACGCGTAGCGCGCGCCCACGTCGAAACGCTCCCACGAATCGATCTCCTTGTTGTTGGACTGGTCCAGATACTGCGAACTGGAATAGATGCCGCGACTGGTGAGGGTCAGGCCCTGCACGGTCGGCACGTCCCACTCAGCGCCCAGGTTGACGTTGTATTTCGGCGTGGCCGGCGCCCGGTTGCCGTCGAAGGTGCCATTGGCGGTGTTGGTCAATTCGCTGTCGATATACATGACGCCACCGAGCAGGCGAAAACCCTCGAGCGGCTCACCGAACACACTCAGTTCCACACCCGTATTTTCACGCTTGCCGTTCGGGCCGAAGACCCGCGTTGTGGCGTTGGTCTCATAGGCCGGCTGCTTGATCCGGAACACCGCAGCGGTCAGGGCAAACGCGCCAGCGTCATACTTGGCGCCGACCTCGACCTGGCGGCTGATGAACGGCGGGAAAATCTCGTCTTCGTTGATTGAGGTCGACGGCGCGATCTTGCCCTGGCTCAGGCCTTCCATGTAGTTGGCGTACAGCGACAGCTTATCGGTGGCCTTAAACAGAATGCCGCCCGACGGCGAAACCTTTTCCTCGTCGTAGGCGGTGTCGCCTTTGACATTATCCGACCAGTCGTCAACCTTCACCCGTTGCCAGCGGGCACCGAGGGTCAGTAACAGCCGGTCATCAAAGAACCCCAGGGTGTCGGACAACGCCACGCCGCTGAAGCGGTTTTCGGTATAGACCTTCGGATCCTGTCGCGTCGGCCGCACCGGCGTAGGTGTTTCCACAGGGTTGTAGAGGTTGCTGGGGGCCGCCGCGTAACGTGCGCCGCCATTTTCGAAGTCCATGTAGAAATAGCTGGCCGCCAGGTTGACCTCATGGCTCACCGGACCGGTATGAAACCAGTTGCGCACCCCAGCCGTGGCCGTCCGGACGTTTTCATCGCGGGTGAAATCACGGGGTTGAACGCTGAAATCGCCCTTGTCGTTGGTGACCGCCACGGCATGCCGGAGGAAGTCATGGTTGCTTTTACGCGCGCCCACGCCGCCGTAGAGCATGACGGAATCGTTGACGTCGAATTCGGCGTTCACCGTGCCGAAGGTGTCGTTGGTACTCGCCTTGCTCCAGGGTTGCGCATAGTTGTGACGCACATCGCTGGCATGTGGAACCTGTGCGTTGGCGTTGACCTGCACGCGCTCCTGCGGCGCGTCGGTGTCACGCTCGGTACGCCCGATGTCCGTGGAGAGACGCAGGTGTTCACCGCGAAAATCCAGGCCCAGCACCGCCATCTCGCGGTCGACATTCTGCTGATCCCATTCGGTGTCGCCGGACTGCTTGACGCCGTTGAAGCGAATGCCGAACTTGTTGTCTTCACCAAAGCGCCGGCCAACATCCACGGCACCGCCGACCTGGCTGTCGGAAGCGTACATACCGGTAAACGAAGTGATGGGCGTGTCGGTGGCGCGCTTGGGCACCACGTTGATTCCGCCACCCACGCTGCCTCGCGGCGAGATGCCGTTGATCAGCTGGCTCGGACCTTTGAGGACGTCGACGCGGTCGGCCATCTCCATGTCGATCGTATAAGTCGGCAACACGCCGTAGAGACCGTTGTAGGCCACATCACTGTTGAACAGGCTGAGTCCACGAATGGTGAACTGCTCATAACGCCCGCCCGCCGGGTTGGTGGCACGAACCGACGGATCGTTGGCGATCAGGTCGCCCAAGGTCCGCGCCTGCTGGTTCTTGACCACCTCGCTGGTGTAGGTGGTCATGCTGAACGGCGTTTCCATGAAATCTTTGGAGCCCAGCAAGCCTTGCGAACCGCGACGCGCGACTTGGCCGCCAGCATACGGATCGCCGTCCACCGGATCGATGGAGCCGAGAATCGAGGTCGCGCCGAGTTGCAGACCGCTGCCTTCGGGAGTCGGGGTCAGGATGTAGGCCTGTTCGCCCACTGGCTGCAATTGCAGGCCGGAACCCTGCAGCAGCCGGGCAAAGCCCTCCTCCACGGCGAATTCGCCGGACAGACCGGGGCTGTTACGCCCGCTCACCAGCGCCGGGTCAACCGAAAGGTTGACGCCCGCCAGACCGGCAAAACGGGTCAGTGCTGCGCTGAGGCTGCCTGCCGGCACCTGATAACTGCGTCGAGGCGCGTCTTCGGCCCAACCGGCGGTGATAAACAAAGGACAGGCGCTGAGGCTCAGCAACAGGCTCAAGTGCATTAACGGGCGCAGGCGGGATGAAGCCAGACGCGGACTCGACGGGAACACTGCGGGCATTGAAGAAGCTCTCTTGATTCGTTCACTTGCCTTGAATGACAAGCGACGCGAAAAAAGGGGACACACTTCAAACACTATTTTTGCGCGGCAGCAGCGTGACCCAATAACGCGTACGCGAATGCACCTCCAGCGGCAAGCTGGCCGCCAGCAGCGCCAGGATACGATCGGTGTCTTCGAGGCGAAAACTGCCGGTGACACGCAGGGATTCCAGTTCCGGCTCCCAGCGCAGCACACCCGGGCGATAGGTGCTGAGTTCGCGCAAAAAATCCCCCAGCGGTTGGTTCTGTGCCATCAACACACCGTCTCGCCAGCCCGGAGCAAGCACGTCGAAGGGTTCCACAGCGCCGGCACCTGCCGCCTGAAGGCTGACTTGCTGGCCTGCGCGCAATGAAAAGACCGATCCGCGCAAAGGCTGCAGCTGCACCGTGCCGTTGAGCACCGACACCCGGCAACCCGTCTGCCACTGGCGAACACACACTTCGCTTTGACTGACGACTACCTGACCGAAGTGAGTCTGTATCGTCAGCGGCGACGAACCGGGGACTTTCAAGGCTATCTCGCCCTCCACAAGCTTCAGTAGCCGATTGTTCAGATCGATATCGACGGCGCTCGCAGTGTTCAATTGCAGCGAGCTGCCATCGGCCAACCGGACTTTCTTGCCCTCCCCGGTCGCTGTCCTGAAGTCCGCGCTCCAGACATCCAGAGGCAACTGCCGACTGATCAGCCAAGCGGTCGGCACCAACGCCACCGCTCCGATGGCGCGCTTGAGTACCGCACGCCGGCTCGGCTGCGGCCGATCCAGACTGGCCATCGCCAAGGCTGACGGCACGTCAGCAAAACGTTGACGCAAGCGTTGCGCTTTCTGCCAGGCCTGCTCGTGGCTGGAATGGCTGTCGCGCCAGCTCTGTAACTCGGCTCGGTCTCGCTCATTAGCAGTGCCCGATTCCATGAGCGCCAGCCACTGCGCGGCAGCCCGTATGACTTGGCGGGCGTCTGCCGAAGGGGCTGAACCGATCACAGGTCCACCAGCAGGCAGTGTTCGTAGGCTTGGGCCATGTAGCGCTTGATCGTGCGTTCGGAGACTTGCAGGCGCTCGGCGATTTCCTGGTAACCCAGGCCTTCCAGTTGGCTCCAGAGAAATGCCCGTCGTACCGGGGGCGGCAATCCATCGAGCAATTCGTCGAGGGCTTGCAGGGTTTCCAGCAGGATCCAGCGCTGCTCGGGGGATGGCACGCAGTCTTCAGGCAGCAGCGCCAGTGCATTGAGGTAAGCCTGTTCGAGGCTGCGGCGCTTGTAGAAGTTGGTCAGCAGCCGTTTGCCCACGGTCGCCAGGTAAGCGCGGGGCTCTTGCAGGTCAGCAATGTGCTGGGAGCTGGCAAGCACGCGCACGAACGTATCCTGGCTCAGGTCCGCCGCATCATGACCATTGCTCATGCGTCGTCTCAACCAGCTTTCGAGCCAGCCGCGATGGTCGCGGTACAAGTCATGGAAGGTTTGCTCCTCCGGCATCGCTGCATCGCTCATTTCAAGAAGCCCTGTGCCAAGGAGTTATCGTAAATGAGAGTGATTCTAATTAATGTCGGGCGTATGAAGGAAGCCCTTTATGCATCGACTGAGCAGAAAGGTTCAATGAGGAGGGTATTGAGGAGAGGAAAAGCCAAATCGCAGACACAAAAAACCCCGGTCTTTCGACCAGGGTCTTTGCTATCGACTCGAAGATTGCCAGCGGCTTTCTTCGTAGCTCCAAGGCGCTCAGTGGGCCTTGAGGCAGATATGGCGCAGCGGACGGGACTCGAACCCGCGACCCCCGGCGTGACAGGCCGGTATTCTAACCGACTGAACTACCGCTGCGTATCGCTTTGGACTTGCGTCCAAGTAACTCGTCTGACTGAAAGCTCCGAGACTTTTCAATCTCTCTTTCAATCTCGAATCAGGGCAAGCCTGACTCGGAAAA
>NZ_LT607562.1:62317-82892 GCF_900095275.1 Pseudomonas sp. UMAB-40 | reverse complement strand
ACAGGCCGGTATTCTAACCGACTGAACTACCGCTGCGCGTCGGTGGAGGCTTTTAAAGGCTTCCATCTTGCTTTCGCAAGACTCTCGGATTTGGTGGGTGATGACGGGATCGAACCGCCGACATTCTGCTTGTAAGGCAGACGCTCTCCCAGCTGAGCTAATCACCCGTTTGCATCTCCGAGGCCGCGAAATTTACGCAGGTAGCGAACCTAAGTCAATAGCAGGATTGAAGTTTTTCTGAAAAAGACAGAATTGTGTCGTACGCAGTAGACCGCTTTCGCGAGCAAGCCCGCTCCCACAGGGGTTTTGCGTCGTACACATAATCTGTGTTCACTGACAATCAACTGTGGGAGCGGGCTTGCTCGCGAAGGCGGCGGCACATCCAACACAAATGCTGGCCCGGTCGCCGCTGGATTACTCGCTGTAAATCATCTTCTTGGTCATGCCGCCATCGACCACAAACTCCTGGCCCGTGACGAACCCGGCATTCTTCGACAGCAGCCACGCCACCATTGCCGCGACGTCTTCGACAGTCCCTACCCTGCCCGCCGGATGCTGGGCATGGTCGGCATCGGTCAGGGGTTCGGCACGTCTTGCCGCCGGGTCTCGCGCATCAATCCAGCCAGGGCTGACCGCGTTGACGCGTATTTCAGGCCCGAGGCTGATGGCCAACGCGTGAGTCAGGGCCAACAGGCCGCCCTTGCTCGCCGCGTAAGCCTCTGTGTCCGGCTCGGACTGCCCGGCGCGGGTCGAGGCCAGGTTGACGATCGCACCGCTGTGAGCGCGCAGATACGGCGCACAGTGTTTGGCCAACAGCATCGGCCCACTGAGATTGACCGCCAACACCCGGTTCCAGTAAGCCAGGTCGAGGCTTTCCAGGGTGATATTGTGCGGATCAGCCACCGCCGCGTTGCACACCAGCGCATCCAGACGCCCGAATTGCCCCAGCACCTCGGCGACGCCCAGCGCCACTTGCCCCTCGTTCGAGACGTCCATGGCGATGAACCAGGCGTTTGCGCCCAGCACTTTAGTCACTTTCGAACCACGCTCTCGATCAAGGTCGGTCAGCACCACCTGCCAGCCTTCGCTGATCAGCCAGGCCGCGATCCCCAACCCGATGCCGCGTGCGGCACCGGTGACCAGTGCAACGCGGCCATGGGTGCCGGTACCCGGCGTCGCCAACTCGATCACAAGGCCGCCAACCCGCGTGCCAGATCGGCTTGCAGGTCAGCGACATCTTCCAGACCGACCGCGATGCGGATCAGGCTGTCACGAATGCCCGCCGCTTCACGCTCTTGCGGCGCCAGACGGCCGTGGGAGGTGGTGCTCGGGTGCGTGATCGTGGTTTTGCTGTCGCCCAGGTTGGCGGTGATCGAAATCAGACGGGTCGCATCGATAAAGCGCCAGGCGCCCTCTTTGCCGCCCTTGACCTCGAAACTCACCACGGCACCGAAACCTTTCTGCTGACGCAGGGCCAGTTCGTGCTGCGGATGGCTCTTGAGGCCGGCGTAATGGACTTTCTCGATGCCGTCCTGCTGCTCCAGCCACTCGGCCAGTTGCTGGGCGTTGGCGCAATGCGCCTTCATGCGCAGGCTCAGGGTTTCCAGACCTTTGAGGAAGATCCAGGCGTTGAACGGGCTCAGGGTCGGCCCGGCGGTGCGCAGGAAACCCACCACTTCTTTCATCTGCTCGCTGCGACCGGCAACAACGCCGCCCATGCAACGGCCCTGACCGTCGATGAACTTGGTCGCCGAGTGCACGACGATGTCCGCGCCCATCTTCAGCGGTTGTTGCAACGCGGGGGTGCAGAAGCAGTTGTCGACCACCAGCATCGCGCCTTTGGCGTGAGCGATTTTCGCCAGCTCGGCGATGTCCACCAACTCTGCCAATGGATTGGACGGCGACTCGACGAACAGCAATTTGGTGTTGGCCTTGATGGCCGCGTCCCAACCGGACAAGTCTGCCAAAGGCACGTAGTCGACTTCGATGCCGAAGCGCTTGAAGTATTTTTCGAACAGACTGATGGTCGAGCCGAATACGCTGCGCGACACCAGCACGTGATCGCCGGCGCTGCACAGGCTCATGACCACTGCCATGATCGCCGCCATGCCGGTGGCCGTGGCGACCGCTTGCTCGGCGCTTTCCAGCGCGGCAATGCGCTCTTCGAACGCGCGCACGGTCGGATTGGTGTAGCGCGAGTAAACGTTGCCCGGCACTTCACCGGCAAAGCGTGCGGCCGCATCGGCGGCGGTACGGAATACATAGCTTGAAGTGAAGAACATCGGATCACCGTGTTCGCCTTCCGGCGTGCGGTGCTGACCGGCGCGAACGGCCAGGGTATCGAACGCTACGCCTTCGAGGTCGCTGTCCAGCCGACCGGCATCCCAATCCTGACTCATGCTGTCACTCCTTGCCTTGCTCTTTTGATAGAAACAAAACCGGCCCCTCAGGGCCGGTAGTTACTCAGTTGTTATACAGATCAATGATCGCGCTGACTGCCTGGGTCTTGACCTTGGAGGCATCGTTACGGGCCTGCTCGATCTTGTTCAGGTAGGCCTCGTCGACATCGCCGGTGACGTACTGGCCATCGAACACCGCGCAATCGAACTTCTCGATCTTGATCTTGCCGCCACCGACCGCTTCGATCAAGTCAGGGAGGTCCTGATAGATCAGCCAATCGGCGCCGATCAGGTCGGCAACGTCCTGGGTCGAACGGTTGTGGGCGATCAGCTCGTGAGCGCTTGGCATGTCAATGCCGTAGACGTTCGGGTAGCGAACGGCCGGGGCTGCGGAGCAGAAGTAGACGTTTTTCGCGCCGGCTTCACGGGCCATCTGGATGATCTGCTTGCAGGTGGTGCCGCGAACGATCGAGTCGTCCACCAGCATCACGTTCTTGCCGCGGAATTCCAGTTCGATGGCGTTGAGCTTCTGGCGTACGGATTTTTTCCGCGCCGCCTGGCCCGGCATGATGAAGGTCCGGCCGATGTAGCGGTTCTTCACAAAGCCTTCGCGGAACTTGACGCCCAGGTGGTTCGCCAGCTCCAGGGCTGCGGTGCGGCTGGTGTCCGGGATCGGAATAACCACGTCGATGTCGTGCTCCGGACGCTCGCGCAGGATCTTCTCGGCGAGTTTCTCGCCCATGCGCAGACGGGCCTTGTAGACCGACACGCCGTCGATGATCGAGTCCGGACGCGCCAGGTAGACGTGTTCGAAGATGCACGGGGTCAGGGACGGGTTGGTCGCGCACTGACGGGTGTGCAGCTTGCCGTCTTCAGTGATGTAGACCGCTTCGCCCGGTGCCAGGTCGCGAATCAGGGTGAAACCGAGCACGTCCAGGGAGACGCTTTCGGAGGCGATCATGTACTCGACGCCTTCGTCGGTGTGACGCTGGCCGAAAACGATCGGGCGGATGCCGTGCGGGTCGCGGAAACCGACGATGCCGTAACCGGTCACCATCGCCACGACTGCATAACCACCGACGCAACGGTTGTGCACGTCAGTGACCGCGGCGAACACGTCTTCTTCGGTGGGCTGCAACTTGCCGCGCTGGGCCAGTTCGTGCGCGAACACGTTGAGCAGCACTTCCGAATCGGAATTGGTGTTGACGTGGCGCAGGTCAGATTCGTAAATCTCCTTGGCCAGCTGTTCAACGTTGGTCAGGTTACCGTTGTGCGCCAGAGTGATGCCGTAAGGCGAGTTGACGTAAAACGGTTGAGCTTCGGCCGAGGTCGAGCTGCCCGCGGTCGGGTAACGCACATGGCCAATACCCATGTGGCCGACCAGGCGCTGCATGTGACGCTGATGGAACACGTCACGCACCAGGCCATTGTCCTTGCGCAGGAATAACCGGCCATCATGGCTGGTCACGATACCGGCAGCGTCCTGGCCGCGGTGCTGGAGGACGGTTAGCGCGTCATACAGCGCCTGATTGACGTTCGACTTTCCGACGATACCGACGATGCCACACATGCGACGCAACCCCTACTTAATGGATCTGAACTGAACACAACTCACTGAGGCGTTTTGGCCGTCGGCAAGAGATGCTCCTTGAACGGTATCTCAGCGGGTACGCTGATACCGCTGGCAAGCCACTGACTGCTCCACCCGAGGATCAGGTTTTTGGACCAGTCTGCGACCAATAGAAATTTTGGCACGAGCTGTGACTGTTGCCACCACCCGTCCTGCTGTACCGGCCCCAGGCTCAACAGCCCGACCGCCACGACCACCAGCAACACGCCACGCGCGGCGCCGAAGGCCATGCCGAGGAATCGATCGGTCCCGGACAACCCGGTGACGCGAACCAACTCGCCGATAAGATAATTGATCATTGCGCCTACGATTAACGTGGCGACAAACATGATGGCACAGCCCGTGATCACACGAGCCGATGGCGTTTCAATGTATCCGGCGAGGTACTCGGACAATGAACCACCGAACATCCAGGCGACGACTCCTGCGATGATCCAGGTCACCAGCGATAATGCTTCTTTGACGAAGCCGCGGCTCAGACTGATCAATGCGGAGATGGCGACGATTGCAACGATCGCCCAGTCAACCCAGGTAAATGGCACAGTGCAGCCTACAGACGGATAAGGCGGCGCATTTTAGCAGAGCGCATGGCTATCGGTAAGCTGCGATTGTCAGTGCATTTCAAATCGTGGCGATAGTTTTTAGCCACGCTCAGGCTGGAAACGCACCACGAACCCCTTGAGGTTCTTCTGGCGGCCCAACAAGTCGCGCAGGCGATCGGCTTCGGCGCGTTCGATCAGCGGCCCGACGAACACCCGATTCTTGCCATCGGCAGTACGGATGTAGGCGTTATAGCCCTGACTGCGCAGGTCTTTTTGCAGACTTTCGGCACTTGCACGGCTCGACAGGCTGGCCAGTTGCACCGACCAGCTGACCGACAGACCGTTTGCATCGACGCGACTCTGACTCGTGTCCGGTTTGCCCGGTGCAGCCGTAATCGGCTGGGCAGGCGGCGTAGTCGGTGTGGCAGGCTTGACGACAGGTGCGGGCGCGACCGGCTTGGCAGCAGGCACCGGCACCACTGGCGCGCTCGGTGCAATCGGCGTGGACGGCGCGGCTTCTTGCTGAGCGATTTCATCATCACTCGGCACAGGCTCCTGAGGCAGCGCTTGCGGCTCGGGCACCACCACGGGCTCGACCTGCACAGGCGGCACCGAGGGTGCTTGCGGCGCAGCCGGGGCTTCGACCGTCACTTGACGCTGCTCATCCTGGCGGGAAAACAGCATTGGCAGGAAAATAACCGCCAGCGCCACCAGAACCAGGGCGCCAACCATGCGCTGTTTGTATGCCTTATCCAGCAATGCCATTTGCCGCTTCCTCCGTGGAGCGCCGGGCCAGCCATTCAAGGGCCTCGGCAACACAATAAAATGATCCGAACAACAGAATCTCGTCGTCGCTCGTCGCCAGCGCGCACTGCCCTTCCAGGGCGGCGGCCACGCTGTCATAGGACGTTACCGAGGCGCCAAGGTTCTGCAACGCCGCCTGCAAATCGGCCACCGGGCGCGCACGCGGCGAATCCAGCGGTGCGACAGCCCATTGCTGGACACTAGCATTCAACTCACTGACAACACCATCCAGATCCTTGTCCGCCAACAATCCAAACACTGCCAGTCGCTTGCCGACCGGCGGACGACTGGCCAGACGGCGCGCCAGATACTCGGCCGCATGCGGGTTATGACCCACATCCAGCAACAGGTTCAGACGCTTGCCCTGCCAGTCGATTTGACGGCGATCAAGACGACCTACCACCCGCGTCGCTGTCAGCGCATCAATAATTTGCCCATCCACCCACGGCAAACCGAGCAACAGATAGGCCTGCAAAGCCAATGCGGCGTTTTCCATCGGCAGATCGAGCAACGGCAAATCGTGCAGCTCGACCACACGCCCTTGAGCGTCAAGACCGCGCCATTGCCAATTGTGATCGGTCACACCGAGGTCAAAATCGCGCCCACGCAGGAAAAACGGGCAATTGAGCTCGCGGGCTTTATCCAGCAGAGGTTGCGGAGGATTCAGGTCACCACAGAGTGCGGGCGCGCCCTGGCGGAAGATGCCGGCTTTCTCAAAGGCCACGGATTCGCGGGTATCGCCCAGGTAATCGGCGTGATCGACGCCAATACTGGTGACCAGCGCCATGTCGGCGTCGACCACGTTGACCGTGTCCAGACGCCCGCCCAGGCCGACTTCCAGCACCACGGCATCAAGCCCTGCCTGTTGAAACAGCCAGAACGCCGCCAAGGTGCCCATTTCGAAGTACGTCAGGGAAGTGTCGCCACGGCCCGCCTCGACCGCAGCAAAGGCTTCGCACAGCTCGGCGTCCGTCGCTTCGACGCCGTTGACCTGCACCCGCTCGTTGTAACGCAGCAGGTGCGGAGAATTGTAGACACCAACGCTCAGGCCCTGCGCCCGCAGCAACGAGGCCACGAATGCACAGGTAGAACCCTTGCCGTTGGTGCCGGTGACCGTGATCACCCGAGGCGCCGGCTTGCCCAGTCCCATGCGGGACGCTACCTGCTGCGAGCGCTCCAGACCCATGTCGATGGCCGAAGGGTGCAACTGCTCAAGGTAGGCGAGCCACTCGCCAAGGGTACGTTCGGTCATAGGTTGGCAGGTACCGGTGGAACCACGATCGGTTCGATGGGTGCGGCAACGAATTTTGGCGTCGGCAGGCCCATCATTTGTGCCAGCAGGTTGCCCAGGCGCGGACGCAGTTCCTGACGGTGAATGATCATGTCGATTGCACCGTGCTCCAGCAGGAACTCGCTGCGCTGGAAGCCTTCCGGCAGTTTTTCACGAACGGTTTGTTCGATCACGCGCGGACCGGCGAAGCCGATCAGGGCTTTCGGCTCGCCGACGATCACGTCGCCCAGCATCGCCAGACTGGCGGAAACGCCGCCGTAGACCGGATCGGTCAACACGGAGATGAACGGAATGCCTTCTTCACGCAGACGCGCCAGTACCGCAGAGGTCTTGGCCATTTGCATCAGGGAGATCAAGGCTTCCTGCATCCGCGCACCACCGGAGGCGGCGAAGCAGATCATCGGGCAACGGTTTTCCAGCGCGTAGTTGGCGGCGCGGACAAAACGCTCACCCACGATGGCGCCCATCGAACCGCCCATGAAGGAGAACTCAAACGCCGAGACCACCACCGGCATACCCAGCAGGGTGCCGCTCATGGAGATCAGTGCGTCTTTTTCGCCGGTCGCTTTTTGTGCAGCGGTCAGGCGGTCCTTGTACTTCTTGCCGTCGCGGAATTTCAGACGGTCAACCGGCTCCAGGTCCGCGCCCAGTTCGGCACGGCCTTCGGCGTCGAGGAAGATGTCGATGCGCGCACGGGCACCGATACGCATGTGGTGGTTGCACTTAGGGCAAACGTCCAGGGTCTTTTCCAGCTCCGGACGATACAGCACAGCCTCGCAAGACGGGCATTTGTGCCACAGACCTTCAGGCACCGAGCTCTTCTTGACCTCGGAACGCATGATCGAAGGGATCAGTTTGTCTACTAACCAGTTGCTCATGCTTTCTTTCTCCAGTACCGGCGGCCCGAACGCTCTGGTTCGCAGCCCCGCGTATGCCCTTGAGCTAAATTCATGTGTGTGGCGATGATCGGTGGATGGCCGGGTCAGCGAAACGTGACCTGCGTACAACCCATCAATCCTCAGCCGTGCCTGCTTTGTGCAGCGCAGTGCATTTTGGGACGGCGGCAGTCTGCCAGCCGTCACATCAACTACGTGCTACTCCGTACCGCCTTGATGAATGCCTGGATCTTTGCGTGATCCTTGATGCCCTTGCTCGCCTCTACCCCACCGCTGACGTCCACCGCGTAAGGCCGGACCCGGGCGATTGCCTCAGCCACGTTATCCGGCGTCAGGCCACCGGCGAGGATGATCGGCTTGCTCAAGCCCTGCGGTATCAGAGACCAGTCGAACGCCTCACCGGTTCCACCGGGAACACCTTCGACATAGGCATCGAGCAGGATACCGCTGGCACTTGGAAACGCATCGCAGGCCGCCGCGATGTCGTCGCCGGCCTTGACCCGCAACGCCTTGATGTACGGGCGGTGCCAGCCTTCACAATCGGCAGCGGTTTCGTCGCCATGGAACTGCAACAGGTCCAGCGGCACGGCGTCGAGCAGCTCGCCCAACTCGCAGCGGCTGCTGTTGACGAACAACCCCACGGTGGTCACGAACGGCGGCAGCAACTTGATAATGTCGCGCGCCTGCCGGAACGTCACCGACCGTGGACTCTTGGCGTAAAACACAAACCCGATGGCATCCGCCCCGGCCTCGACCGCCGCCATCGCATCTTCTATGCGGGTAATCCCACAAATCTTGCTGCGAACGGCTGACATGTCGATAAAACCTCAGGGCAAATCCGAGAAAGTCCCGGATGGTAACAAATGCGTTCGAGGGCGTCAGCCGTCAAGTTCAGAGAAGCCGGTGAGGAAGTGTGGGCCGATGTAACGCTCAGGCAATTGAAACTCGTCGCGATACTCGACCTGCACCAGATACAGGCCGAACGGATGCGCCGTCACCCCGCCAGAACGACGGATCCGGCTCTCCAGCACTTCCTTCATCCACTCTACCGGCCGCTCGCCGGCACCAATAGTCATCAAGACTCCGGCGATGTTGCGCACCATGTGGTGCAGGAAGGCGCTGGCGCGGATATCCAGGACGATCATCTTGCCGTGACGTGTGACACGCAGGTGATGCAATTCCTTGATCGGCGACTTGGCCTGGCACTGACCGGCGCGGAATGCGCTGAAATCATGGGTACCGACCAGGTACCGGGCGGCCTCGGCCATGCGCTCGACGTCGAGCGGACGGTGGTTCCAGGTGATTTCTTCGTTGAGGTGCGCCGGGCGGATCTGATCGTTGTAGATCACGTAGCGATAACGGCGGGCGATGGCCTTGAAACGCGCATGAAAATGCGCCGGCATGACCTTGGCCCAGCTGACACTGACGTCGTGGGGCAAGTTGATATTGGCGCCCATGACCCAGGCCTTCATCGAACGCTCGACCTGCGTATCGAAATGCACCACTTGGCCGCACGCGTGCACGCCCGCGTCAGTACGCCCGGCGCAGAGCAGCGACACAGGTGAGTCAGCGACTTTGGACAAGGCCTTTTCGAGGGTCTCCTGCACGGTGAGCACGCCGGAGGCCTGGCGCTGCCAACCGCGATATCGCGAGCCTTTGTATTCCACGCCCAACGCGATCCGGAAAAAGCCGTCGGCCGCCATTTCGGCGGCCGGGTTATCTATATTTGCCAAGGAGTCACAGCCTGCTGATGTGCGCAAAGGCGGGCATTATAAAGCTGTCCGGCGGGGATACCAGCACAACAGAAAGTACGGTATTGAATGTGAGGGCCCTTTCGCGGGCAAGCCCGCTCCCACAGTGTTTCGGGGTGCTCTCACCACAAAACCTTGTGGGAGCGAGCCTGCTCGCGATGGCGGTCTGACAGACACAATCGCATCAACGCCCAAACAAAAACGGCAGCCTCAATGGACTGCCGTTCTGTTTATTGCCTAACGATCACTCAACCCAGATGCGAAAGCATCTCCTTGGCTTCGCTCTTCTGACCAGCATTCCCCTCAGCCACCACCTCATTGAGGATGTCCCGAGCGCCGTCGTTGTCACCCATGTCGATGTAGGCCTGGGCCAGGTCGAGCTTGGTGGCGACTTCATCAGTGCCGGAGAGGAAGTCGAAGTCCGGCTCGTCCGCTGCAGAAGCCATAGCGTCTTCTGCGGTAAAGGTCGGCTCACTCATGCTCTGGGACAGACGATCCAGCTCGGCGTTGACGTCATCCAGCTCAGCGGCAAAGGCGTCCTTGACCTCAGGCTCGGCCGGGGCGGCATCCATTTCATCAGCCAGCGACAGATCGAAATCGGCGGGCAACTCCAGGTCGTCCTGCGGAATTTCAGGTTTCACTGGTTCAACAGGCAAGTCCTTCACGCCTTCATCCAGATCCAGCAGGAAGTCATCTTCAGCGAGGATCGCCGGAGACGGGTCGCCGCCCAGATCCATGTCCAGGTCGAAGTCCGACAAGTCGTCGAGGTTTTCCTTGATTTCGGTCTGTTCCTTCAATACCGATTCAAAGCTCAGGTCGTCGTCCAGCGGGAACTCTTCAAGGTCAGCGACCGATTCCGGCTCTGGTTCAACCACCGCCGGAGAAGCGGCTTCCAGGTCATCCAGGCTCAGGTCGAAGGCACTGTCCAAGTCATCGACCGGTGCTTGCGGCTCGTCCAGTAGCAAGTCCTTGACGTACTGAGCGTCCAGCTCGGCAGCGATGGCGGCAGCAGCAAGACCACCGGCAGCCGCGATAGCCATTGCCGGGAAGCGGCTTTTAAGCTGCTCGACCTGGGCGAAGTTGTCACCGTTGGCGACCAACTGACGCTCTTGGGCAACAAATGCATCGCGGTCGCCCTGCTGACCGTAGACTTCCATCAGCTTCAGACGCAGGTCACTGCGCTGTGGCTCTTGCTTGATGCCGTCTTCGAGCAGCGCGGCGGCCTGGTTCAGACGACCGGCGGCAATGTGCGATTGAGCCTTGGTCAGTACGTCGTCATCGCGTTCGGCAGCTGGCGACACCAGCGGCGCGGCGATCGGCGTCGTCATTACATCCGGGACTGGGGCTGGGGCAGGAGCTGGCGCAGGTGGTGGCGTTGGTATCGGTGCGGTGGCGAGTTTCACACTCGGCGGCGGAACTTCCAAACCTTCGAAGCTGCTTTCCGGCAGGTCCTGCTCGGCGGAGAATTCCTTCTCTTCTTCCAGGGCACGCGCCATGCGCAGGTGTTTCTCGGCTTCTTGCTGGGCCTTGCGGCGACGTGCCAGCAACAGCAGCAAGAGCAGCAGAACCACCGCACCACCGCCTACCAGCCCCAGCAGGACCGGATTGGTCAGCAGTTCATTGAATTTCTGGTCGTCAGAGGCGACTGGGGTCGGCTCGACCGGAGGCTCGGCAGGCACGGGAGCCGGAGCGGCTTCAGGTGCCGCCGCCTCGGGCGCAGGCGCTACCGGAGCAGGAGCCACTTCAGTCGGTGCCGCCGCAGGGTTGGCCGCCAGTTCAGCAGAGATGGCCGGAGCGGTCGTCGCTGGAGTCGAAGCCGGCGCTCCCGCTGCGCCTTCAGCCTGCAACTTGGCCAGTTGATTGTTCTTCAGCTCGATCAGGCGCTGCAGCTTATCCAGCTGACTTTGCAGATCGGTCATGCGGCTTTTCAGTTCGGCGTTGTCACGACGGGTCGTGTCGAGGCTTTCCTGGGTCACCGCCAGCTTGTTGTTCAAGGCTTTGGCATCACCTGCGGCGCCTTTGCCTTTGCCCTTGCCGGTTTCGGCAGAGACCAGGCTCAGGTTGTCTTTCGCCGTCTGCGATGGAGCTGCGTCAGCGCGGCCACGCTTTGTGGCATCAAGTTGCTGCTGCCCGGTGCCGGGCTTCGCCACATAACGACGACCCTGGCGCCATGCGGTGTTCTGTGCGGCGACTTCAGCGATTGCCTTGGGTTGCGGCAGGCCGGTGCTCTGCGCCTGATCCGGCAGGCGCAGCACCTGACCGGTTTTCAGCCGGTTGATGTTGCCGTCGATGAAGGCATCCGGGTTCAGTGCCTGGATGGCCAGCATGGTTTGCTGGACCGACCCGCCATTACGCGCCTTCTCCGCGATCTCCCACAGGGTATCGCGCGGCGTGGTGGTGTATTGGGACGGCTTGGTGGCACCGGTCACCGGCGCGGTGACCGTTTGGGTCGGAGCAGGCTGCGCAGCCGCTTCAGCGGTCTGCGGGGAGAATTTGGACGGATCGAGCAGCACGCTGTAATCGCGCAGCAGACGACCGTTTGGCCACATCACCTGAACCAGGAATTTCACCATGGGTTCGGACAGTGGTTTGCTGGACGTTACACGCAGGATGCTTTTGCCGCTGGCATTGAGCACGGGCGTGAAGGTCAGGTCGTTGAGAAACGCCTGGCGATCAACACCGGCCTTGGCGAAATCTTCAGGCGAAGCCAGGCTCGGCACCACTTCCGCGGCGGTGAGGTCCTTGACGTCTAGCAGCTCGATTTCCGCCACCAGAGGTTGGTTCAGCGTCGACTTCAGGGTCAATTCCCCGAGCCCGAGGGCATGCGCCATACCGGAGGACAGCGCCGAGGCGGCCGCTATTGCTAACACCAGTTTGCGAACTTGAACCATAGCCTCATCCTTTGTTTGAACATTCCTCGGCCAGCGAGAAGGTGTTGATAGCCGCTGCCGTAAGGCATTGCGCGCGGCGACGAAGGGCCGTCACGCGCGATCATTTCTTTCATGCCCCGGAAAGCCCCGAAGGGTGGCTCGCCATCAGCAATCCGGCCAAGCATAGCGCTCGACCGGACTCATTCGAAAAATTGTTGCCAAGTATCTTTTACAGCAGGTCTTTTATCAACAATTCAGCCACCTGCACAGCATTGAGCGCGGCGCCTTTACGCACGTTATCTGACGTCAGCCACAAATTAAGTTCCGACGGGTCGTCGATTCCGGCGCGAACCCGACCAACGTAGACCACGTCCTGCCCTACCGCATCGCCCACCGCCGTCGGGTAATCGCCGGCTTCCACCAGTTCGATACCCGGTGCGTCTTCCAGCGCCGCTTTGACTTTCACCAGGTCCACAGCGCTCGCCGACTGCAAGGTCACGCTAAAGCTATCGCCAAAAAACACCGGGGCTTGAATGCAAGTGACGGAAATCTTTAATAAAGGCAGCGCCATGACCTGACGCAGCTCACGCACCAGGCGTTTTTCCAGCAGCGTATGACCCTGCTCATCAGGCTTGCCGACCTGAGCCAACAGGTTGAAAGCCATTTGCCGATCGAAGAAGGTCGGCTCCAGCGGACGCACGTTGAGCAGCTCGGCGGTTTGCCGGGCCAACTCGGTCACGGCTTCTCGGCCCTGAGCGGAGACAGCCAGACTGGCGGTCAGGTTGATGCGTTGCAGGTCGAGCAAACCGAGCAACGGCGCCAATACCACGGCCAGTGTGGTGGCCGACGGGCTTGGGCTGCTGACCTGGAACGGCTTTTTCAAACCAGCCAAAACGTCGGCGTTGGCTTCCGGCACTACTTGCGGCGCCTGATCGGCCGGCAACGCGCCGGACAGGTCGATCAGCGAACAACCGGCGGCGGTCGCACGCGAGGCGAAACTCAGGGTCACCGCCGGACCAGCAGCGAAAAACACCAACTGAACCTTGCTGAAATCGAATTCGTCGACTTCACGCACCCGCACGTTCTTGCCACGAAACGGCACCGAATGCCCGGCGGATTCGCTGCTGGCCAGCAGGTGCAGGTTACCGACCGGGAAGTCGCGTTCTTCGAGAATCTGCACGAGCGTTTCGCCGACAGTACCGGTGGCGCCGATCACGGCAATATCAAAGGACTGGCTCATGGTTCTACCTCTGGCGAAACGGGGGGAGCGGCACTTTACCGGGTGGGTGGCGCACAGGCAATTTCTGCCGGGGATTTGCGGTGGCTGATCTGGCCCCTTCGCGGGCAAGCCCGCTCCCACAGGTTTCAGTGGTGTACACAAATCTTGTGTATGACACCAACCACTGTGGGAGCGGGCTTGCCCGCGAAGGGGCCAGAACAGGCAACCGATCAACATCAGACTGCCGGGAATAAAAAAACCCGCACCTCTTTCAAGGCACGGGTTTTTCATTACTTCAATCTATCAACGCTCAAGCAGGATCCGCAGCATGCGACGCAGCGGTTCGGCCGCGCCCCACAGCAGTTGGTCGCCGACGGTGAATGCACCGACGTACTGCGTGCCCATGTTCAGCTTGCGCAGACGGCCAACCGGTACGTTCAGGGTGCCGGTGACTTTCGTCGGGCTCAGTTCCTGAATGCTGGCTTCGCGGTTGTTCGGCACCAGCTTGACCCAAGGGTTGTGCTGGCTGATCAGCCCTTCGATGTCGGCGATCGGCACGTCTTTGTTCAGCTTGATGGTCAGCGCCTGGCTGTGGCAGCGCATGGCGCCGATGCGCACGCAGATGCCATCCACCGGGATCGGGCTCTTGAAGCGACCGAGGATCTTGTTGGTCTCGGCCTGGGCCTTCCATTCTTCGCGGCTCTGACCGTTCGGCAGTTCCTTGTCGATCCACGGGATCAGGCTGCCGGCCAGCGGAACGCCGAAGTTTTCAGTCGGGTACGCGTCGCTGCGCATGGCTTCGGCCACACGGCGGTCGATGTCGAGGATCGCGCTGGCCGGGTCGGCCAGTTGATCGGCGACAGCCGCGTGGGTCGCGCCCATTTGCTTGATCAGTTCACGCATGTTCTGCGCGCCGGCACCGGAGGCCGCCTGATAAGTCATGGCGCTCATCCACTCGACCAGACCGGCTTCGAACAGACCGCCCAGGCCCATCAGCATCAGGCTGACGGTGCAGTTGCCGCCGATGTAGTTCTTGGTGCCCGCGTCCAGCTGCTGGTCGATGACCTTGCGGTTCACCGGGTCCAGCACGATTACCGCGTCATCCTGCATGCGCAGGCTGGAAGCGGCGTCGATCCAGTAACCCTGCCAGCCGGCTTCGCGCAGTTTCGGGAAGACTTCGCTGGTGTAGTCGCCACCCTGGCAGGTCAGAATCACGTCGAGGGTTTTCAGCTCTTCAATGCTGTAAGCGTCCTTGAGCGGAGCAATGTCCTTGCCCACGGACGGGCCTTGGCCACCGACATTGGAAGTGGTGAAAAACACCGGCTCAATAAGATCGAAATCCTGCTCTTCCAGCATCCGCTGCATGAGCACGGAACCGACCATACCGCGCCAACCGATCAGACCTACACGTTTCATCGCAACTACACCTTCTTTAAAAAGTGGGCCGCTGCTTTCAAGAGTGAAAGTTGCAGCGGGCCGGAGAGATTACAGATTCCGCAGCGCGGCGACTACTGCATCGCCCATTTCCTGCGTACCGACTTTAGTGCAACCGGCCGACCAGATGTCGCCCGTGCGCAGGCCTTGGTCCAATACCAGACTGACGGCTTTCTCGATGGCATCGGCCGCGTCCTGCAGGTTGAAGCTGTAACGCAGCATCATCGACACCGAAAGAATGGTCGCCAACGGGTTGGCAATGCCTTTGCCAGCGATGTCTGGCGCCGAACCGTGGCAAGGCTCGTACATGCCCTTGTTGTTGGTGTCCAGAGATGCCGACGGCAGCATGCCGATGGAACCAGTGAGCATCGAGGCCTGGTCAGACAGAATGTCGCCGAACAGGTTGTCGGTGACGATCACGTCGAACTGCTTCGGCGCACGCACCAGTTGCATGGCGGCGTTGTCGACGTACATGTGGCTCAGTTCGACCTGCGGGTAATCCTTGGCCACTTCTTCGACGATTTCACGCCACAGTTGGCTGGAGGCCAGAACGTTGGCCTTGTCCACCGAGCACAGCTTCTTGCTGCGCACCATGGCCATGTCGAAACCGACACGGGCGATGCGGCGGATTTCGCTTTCGCTGTATGGCAGCGTGTCGTAGGCCTGACGCTCGCCGTTTTCCAGGGTGCGGGTGCCGCGTGGTGTACCGAAATAGATGCCGCCGGTCAGCTCACGGACGATCAGGATGTCCAGGCCCGAAACGATTTCCGGCTTCAGGCTCGACGCCTCGGCCAGTTGCGGGTAGAGGATCGCCGGGCGCAGGTTGCCGAACAGGCCCAGTTGCGCACGAATCTTCAGCAGGCCGCGCTCAGGGCGGATGTCACGCTCGATGGTGTCCCATTTCGGGCCGCCCACGGCGCCCAGCAGTACGGCGTCAGCAGCGCGGGCGCGGTCCAGGGTTTCGTCGGCCAATGGCACGCCGTGCTTGTCGATGGCGGCGCCGCCGATCACGTCGTGGCTCAGCTCGAAGCCCAGGCTGTACTTGGTGTTGGCCAGTTCCAGAACCTTGACGGCTTCGGCCATGATTTCCGGGCCAATACCGTCACCTGGGAGAATCAGAATCTGCTTGCTCATGCTTTCCTCATGTCATCAGTCGGTGCGCCTTGGGCGCCCCCGGAAAAATTCTATCGCTCTGCCATCAGCACCAGTACATCTGTACTGAACGAACCATCGGCCTCAATCTCAAAATATTCGCGCACTTCATTGCCCATCGACTGCTGCAACTCGCGGATTGCCGCGCGCATCACTTCTGGCGTGCGCATGCGCTCAACCCAGGAGTTGTACTCCAGCCGCAACCGTTGACGCGTAGTGCTACGGGTATGCAACCCCGCTTCGCTGACCTGACGCAACCACTCGCCGGCGGAATAATCGCGCACATGGCTGGTGTCGCGCAGCACTTCGACGCTTTGCAGGTAAGTGTCAAACAACGGACTGCCCGGTGACAACACGTCGATGAACGCTGCCACCCCACCCGGTTTCAATACCCGCCGGACTTCGCGCAGGGCCAGGCCGAGATCGCTCCAATGGTGCGCCGAGTAACGACTGAAGACGAAGTCGAACTCACCATCGGCAAACGGCAGGCGCTCGGCGGCACCGTTGACCGTGGTCACATTGCTCAAACCACGGTCCACAGCGGCGGCAGTGACCACGTCGAGCATCTGCTGGGACAGGTCGTAGGCCACCACTTCCTTGACCCGCGACGCCACGTGAAAACTGACGTGGCCGGCGCCACACCCCAGGTCCAGCACCCGAGCATTGCCCTGCCCGGCCAGTTCGGCCTGTAGCAGCGCAAATTCGGTGCCTTGAGCATGTACGGCGCTGCTCAGATAGGCCGAGGCCTGTTCACCGAATTGCTTTTGGACTACCTGGCTGTGCTGGGCGGTGCGGGTCATGGGGACTTCCTTTTTGGGGTGAGTCTTGGGGTGTTCGTTCGGGCCTCATCGCTGGCAAGCCCGCTCCCACAGGGATTTTTGATGCTCACAAAACCTGTGGGAGCGGGCTTGCCCGCGATGAGGCCGGAACTGCCTACATCAATCTCGGATCAATCACGCGTCGCGAAACAACCACGGCTGGCTCGCCCGGTGCTTGGCTTCAAACGTCGCAATCGCTTCATGGTCCATCAACGTCAGGCCGATATCGTCCAGACCGTTGAGCAGGCAATGCTTACGGAAGGCGTCAATTTCAAAGCTCAACACCTTGCCATCAGGACGGGTCACGGTCTGGGCCTGCAAATCGACCTGCAACTGATAACCCGGGGTCGCTTCCACCTGCTGAAACAGCTCATCCACTTCCGCATCGCTCAAGATGATCGGCAGCAAGCCGTTCTTGAAGCTGTTGTTGAAGAAAATGTCGGCGTAGCTCGGCGCGATGATGCTGCGGAAACCGTATTCTTCCAGCGCCCACGGCGCGTGTTCGCGGCTGGAACCGCAACCGAAGTTCTCACGGGCCAGCAATACGCTGGCGCCTTGATAACGCTCGGCGTTGAGGACGAAATCTTTGTTCAACGGGCGCTTGGAGTTGTCCTGATACGGCTGCCCGACATCCAGGTAGCGCCACTCATCGAACAGGTTCGGGCCGAAACCGGTGCGTTTGATCGACTTCAAGAACTGCTTTGGGATGATCTGGTCGGTGTCGACGTTGGCACGATCCAGAGGCGCGACAAGACCAGTGTGCTGGGTAAAAGCTTTCATGCTGCGCTCCTTAGATCAATTCACGGACGTCGACGAAACGACCGTTCACAGCGGCGGCGGCGGCCATGGCCGGGCTCACGAGGTGGGTACGGCCACCAGCGCCCTGACGGCCTTCGAAGTTGCGGTTGGAAGTCGAGGCGCAATGCTCGCCCGACTCCAAACGGTCCGGGTTCATCGCCAGGCACATCGAGCAGCCCGGTTCACGCCATTCGAAACCGGCGTCGAGGAAGATCTTGTCCAGGCCTTCCGATTCCGCCTGGGCTTTCACCAGGCCCGAGCCCGGCACCACGATGGCCTGCTTGATCGTCGAGGCCACTTTGCGGCCCTTGGCGATTACGGCGGCAGCACGCAAATCTTCGATCCGCGAGTTGGTGCAGGAACCGATGAACACGCGATCCAGCTGGATATCGGTGATGGCCTGATTGGCGGTCAAACCCATGTATTTCAAGGCGCGTTCGATTGAGCCGCGCTTGACCAGGTCCATTTCCTTCGCAGGGTCCGGGACGTTCTGATCCACCGCCAAGACCATCTCGGGCGAAGTGCCCCAGCTGACTTGTGGCTTGATCTGGGTCGCGTCGAGTTCGACGACGGTGTCGAACGTGGCGTCTTCATCCGTCACCAGGTCTTTCCACGCTTCGACGGCCAAATCCCATTCCGCGCCTTTCGGAGCGAATGGACGGCCCTTCACGTAGGCCACGGTTTTTTCGTCAGCGGCCACCAGGCCCACGCGAGCGCCAGCCTCGATGGACATGTTGCAAATGGTCATGCGGCCTTCGACCGACAGATCACGAATCGCGCTACCGGCGAACTCGATGGCATGGCCGTTACCGCCGGCAGTGCCGATCTTGCCAATCACAGCGAGAACGATGTCCTTGGCGGTCACGCCGAACGGCAATTTGCCTTCGACCGACACCCGCATATTCTTCATTTTCTTGGCGACCAGGCACTGGGTGGCGAGCACGTGCTCGACCTCGGACGTGCCGATACCGTGTGCCAACGCGCCAAACGCGCCGTGGGTCGAGGTGTGGGAGTCGCCGCAGACCACGGTCATGCCCGGCAAGGTTGCGCCCTGTTCGGGGCCGATGACGTGGACGATGCCTTGGCGCACGTCGTTCATCTTGAACTCGACGATGCCGTATTCGTCACAGTTATCGTCGAGGGTCTGGACCTGCAAACGCGAGACCTGGTCGGCAATGGCTTCGATGCCGCCCTTGCGCTCCGGGGTGGTCGGTACGTTGTGGTCCGGGGTCGCGATGTTGGCATCGATGCGCCAAGGCTTGCGCCCGGCCAGACGCAGGCCTTCAAAGGCTTGCGGCGAGGTCACTTCGTGAATGATGTGACGATCGATGTAAATTAGCGCGGAGCCATCGTCGCGCTGTTTGACCAAATGCGAATCCCAGAGCTTGTCGTAGAGCGTTTTGCCGGCCATCAGACGGTTTCCTCATCAGCTTGTTTCTATGCCCCGGGCTGTTTGCATAACCCTTTGGCTTGTGAGGTCGATCCTAGGGGGTTACATTAAATAACTCAAATTCATATTTTTCATGCTTTGGATAACCAACTGGAATACTGCAATGGACCTGGCCAATCTCAACGCTTTCATCGCCATTGCCGAGACCGGAAGCTTCTCCGGCGCAGGGGAACGGCTGCACCTGACGCAACCGGCGATCAGCAAGCGTATCGCCGGGCTGGAGCAGCAATTGAAGGTGCGGCTGTTCGATCGACTGGGCCGTGAAGTCGGCCTGACAGAAGCCGGTCGCGCCCTGTTGCCAAGGGCTTATCAGATTCTCAATGTGCTGGATGACACCCGCCGCGCCCTGACCAACCTGACCGGCGAAGTGACCGGGCGCCTGACGCTGGCCACCAGTCACCACATTGGCCTGCACCGTTTACCGCCCTTACTAAGGGAGTTCACCCGGCGCTACCCACAAGTGGCACTGGATATTCAGTTTCTCGATTCGGAAGTGGCCTACGAGGAAATCCTACATGGCCGCGCGGAACTGGCGGTGATCACCCTCGCCCCGGAACCCCATACCTTGGTCAAAGCCACGCCGGTGTGGGACGACCCCCTGGATTTCGTGGTCGCCCCGGAGCATTCGCTGATCAGCAACGGCCCGGTCAGCCTGGCGGACATTGCCCTGCATCCGGCGGTGTTTCCCGGCGGCAACACGTTCACTCATCACATCGTTCAGCGCTTGTTCGAGGCTCAGGGACTGACGCCGAACATCGCCATGAGCACAAATTATCTGGAAACCATCAAGATGATGGTCTCCATCGGCCTGGCCTGGAGCGTTTTGCCGCGAACGATGCTCGATGATCAAGTTGCGCGAATACCCTTGCCGGGCATACAACTGACTCGCCAGCTAGGCTATATCCTGCACACCGAACGGACGCTGTCGAACGCGGCACGGGCCTTCATGGCCTTGCTGGATGCGCAAATCGATCTGCCAGGGACTCTCGGCTAAGCTGTGCTACTTCTATAGAGCCTCGAGTCACTGAACCTGACACTTCACTCAGCCAAGGCTTGCCAATGCCGAAATCTGTTGACCGTATTCCGCCGATGCCACGTATACAGGCGCTTGACCCGAAACGGTCCGAGCAGAGCTGGGAAAGCGCGCCGCAGTTGCTGGCTGCCCTCAACGGTGCGCGGCTGGGCGCCTGGTATTGGGACATCGAGCGCGGTCAGATCAGCTGGTCGCGGGGCACTCAGGCGTTGTTCGGCTTCGATCCCCGGCAACCGTTACCGGCCGATCTGGAATACCTCGACTTGCTGCCCCAGGAGGATCGGGCAAAAACCATCCGTGCCTTTCATGCCGTAATAGCCGGCGCCCCGCTGGAGCAGGCGATGCACCACCGCATCCGCTGGCCCGACGGCAGCCTGCACTGGCTGGAGATCAACGGCAGCCTGCTGCCGGACAAACACGGCCGGCCGCGGATGATTGGCGTGATCCGCGAAATCACTCACCAGCGCCAGCGCGAACAGGCGCTGAGC
>NZ_LT607562.1:44599-62280 GCF_900095275.1 Pseudomonas sp. UMAB-40 | reverse complement strand
AACATGGTGCTGCTGACCCGCCAGGAAGACGGCCTGATTACCGAAGCCAACCAGTATTTCGAAAGCCTGTTCGGCTGGCCAGTGCAGGACGCGATTGGCCGAACCACCGTCGAACTGGGCCTCTGGGTGCACCCTGAACAACGGGACATGCTGGTCAAGGCAACCAAGGCCAAGGGCGAATTGACCAGCATGGAGGTGCAGTTCCGCGCCAGCAATGGCCAGATCCACGATGGCATCCTTAGCGCACAAAAGGTCGAACTCGAAGGCCAGCCGTACCTGCTGAGCACTTTCCTCGACACCACGGAACGCAAAGCCGCCGAACACGCGCTGAAAGACAGCCAGGAACGCCTCGACCTGGCACTGGATTCGGCGCAACTCGGCACCTGGGACTGGCACATCCCCAGCGGTATGTTGTACGGCTCGGCGCGGGCTGCGCAGTTGCACGGACTGGAAGCCAAACCCTTCCATGAGTCCTTCGACGCGTTTTTCGAAGGTGTGCCCGACGAAGAGCGCGGCAGCATGCGCGACGCTTACCGCAGCCTGCGCGAAGGGCCGGCCGGCAATTATCAGCTGACCTACCGCGTGCAGCTACCGGACGGCAGTTCACGCTACCTGGAAAGCCGCGCCCGCCTCTACCGCGATGAAAACGGCACCCCGCTGCGCATGGCCGGCACCTTGCTGGACATCACCGATCAAGTGGAGCGCGAACAACGGCTGGTGGCCTCCGAAGAGAAATTCGCCACGCTGTTCCAGGTCAGCCCGGACCCGATCTGCGTGACCCGCCAGGACACGGGCCAGTTCATCGAGATCAACTCCAGCTTTACCCAGACCTTTGGCTGGAGCGCCGCCGAAGTGATTGACCGCCGCGCCGACGAAATCGGGCTGTGGGACTCGTCAGCGAAAAGCCTGCAACGGATCGAACAAGTCATCCGCGAACAGGGACTGAACAATGTCGCGATCGTCGCCCAGCACAAAGACGGGCAGTCCCTGACCTGCGTAATTTCCAGCCGGCAGATCAACGTCGGCGACCAACCGTGCATCGTCACGACCTTGCGCGACATCACCCAGCAGCAACGCTCCGAAGCGGCACTCAAGGCCAGCGAAGAGAAGTTTGCCAAGGCGTTTCACTCAAGCCCCGATGCGATCACCATCACCGAGCGCGACACCGGGCGCTATCTGGAGGTCAACGATGGGTTCTGCCGACTGACCGGCTACCGCGCCGACGAAGTAGTGGGCCGCACGGTGTATCAGGTCGGCATCTGGGCTGAAGAAAAACAACGCTCGGCGCTGCTGGCCGAGCTGCAGCTCAAGGGCCGGGTGCACCATCAGGAAATGCTTGGCCGCAATAAGCGCGGCGAACTGTTGACCGTCGAAGTCTCGGTGGAGCCGATCACCCTCAACGAGACGGCGTGCCTGCTGCTGACTGCCCGGGACGTCAGCCTGCTGAAAAACGCCGAAGCGCAGATCCGTCACCTGGCCTACCACGACCCGCTGACCAACCTGCCGAACCGCGCACTGTTGATGGATCGCCTGAGCCAGCAGATCGCCCTGCTCAAGCGCCACAACCTGCGCGGTGCGCTGCTGTTCCTGGACCTCGATCATTTCAAGCACATCAACGATTCCCTCGGTCACCCAGTGGGCGACACGGTGTTGAAAATCATCACGGCTCGCCTTGAAGCCAGCGTGCGCATGGAAGACACCGTCGCGCGCCTGGGAGGCGACGAATTTGTGGTGCTGCTCAGTGGCCTTGAGGGCTCGCGCAACGAAGTCAGCGCTCAGGTTCGGGAGTTGGCGGACACGTTGCGTGAACTGTTGTCGGAGCCGATGTTCCTCGACGGCCAGCGCCTGCAAGTAACGCCGAGCATCGGCATCGCGCTGATTCCCGACCACGGTTCGACCCCGACCGACCTGCTCAAACGCGCCGACATTGCGCTTTACCGCGCCAAGGATTCGGGTCGCAACACCACGCAGATGTATCACAACACCATGCAGAAGGCCGCCAGCGAGCGCTTGCGCATGGAAACCGACCTGCGCCTGGCCCTTTCCCGGGGCGAGTTTCATGTGCATTACCAACCCCAGGTCGACGCCCGAGGCAACCGCATTGTCGGCGCCGAAGCGCTGGTGCGCTGGGACCACCCGGAACTCGGCCCGCAATCGCCCACCGAGTTCATCAAGGTGCTGGAGGACAGCGGGCTGATTCTGGAAGTGGGCACCTGGATCATCGACGAAGCCTGTGGGGCCTTCAAAAAGCTGGTTGCCAAAGGCCTCGTGAACCCGCTCAGCTTCAGCCTGTGCGTCAACATCAGCCCGAGGCAATTTCGTCAAAACGACTTCGTCGAACGCATCGAACACAGCCTCAGCAGCCACGGCCTGCGCTGCTCGCTGCTGAAACTGGAAATCACCGAAGGCATCGTCATCCAGAATCTGGAAGACACCATCAACAAAATGCGTCGCCTGAAAAAACTCGGCGTGAGCTTTGCGATGGACGACTTCGGCACCGGCTACTCCTCGCTGACCTACCTCAAGCGCCTGCCGGTCGACACACTAAAAATCGATCAGTCGTTCATCCGCGATGCCACCACCGACCCCAACGACGCCGAAATCATCCGCGCCATCGTCGCCATGGCACGCAGCCTGGAACTGAAAGTGATCGCCGAAGGGGTGGAAACGGCGGAGCAGCTGGAGTTTTTGCAGGGGCTGGGGTGCCATTTTTATCAGGGGTATTTGCACAGTCGGCCGTTGCCGGTGGAGGAATTCCAGAAACTCCTGAAATAACGCGCTTCCTGTAGCAGCTGCCGAGCAGCCTCGCGCTGCTCGGCAGCTGCTACAAATCGGTGAATGATTGCTGACAAAAAAAAGGGCGCCGAATGGCGCCCTTCTTATTGCTCTGATTTGTTACTGCAGAGCGGGTTTTTGCGTCCCGTTGATCGGGATGCGTTTGGCTTTTGCCTCTTCCGGCACGATGCGCACCAGGTCAATACTCAACAGACCGTTACGCAAGTCGGCAGCCTTGATCTCGATGTGATCGGCCAGGCGGAACAACAGCTTGAACGCACGCTGGGCGATGCCTTGATGCAGGAAGGTCACGCCTTCAGTACCGTCGCGTTTGCCGCCACTGATAGTCAGCACACCCTTCTCGACTTGCAGATCCAGGTCTTCTTCCTGGAAACCGGCTGCCGCCACGACGATGCGGTATTGGTCATCACCGTGTTTTTCAACGTTGTAGGGTGGGTAGGTGCTGCCTGGCTCGTTACGCAGGGCGGTTTCGAACAGGTCGTTGAAACGGTCGAAGCCTACCGAGGAACGGAACAGTGGGGCCAGGGAAAATGCAGTAGTCATGGTTCAAATCTCCTGAAAACAATCAGCAAGGTTTTTTGTCTCCGCGACCCGAATTCGGCATCGCGTAATCCCTAAATAGGGATCGCCGATTGCTTTTCAAGAGATTATTTTCAGATTTTTTTGAGTTTTTTCTCAGGCCGCTTCCGACACCTGTAGCCCCAACAAACGCGAGACTTGATCCAGTTCGGTTTCCCGGCGCAGGACAGTGAACAGCTCCACCGCCTCTGGATAATTGCGGGTCAGCATCGCCAGCCATTGCTTCAAACGACCCGGCGATTGGCGTGCTGTCATCTGAGCCTTGGCCTGCAGCCAGAAGTCCTGGATCAGTGGCAACAACTCGGCCCACGTCATCTCGACCACTGCTTCACCGGCCCGCGCCGCTGCGATTTGCCGGGCCAGGTCCGGGCGCGACACCAGGCCGCGACCGAGCATGATGTCTTCCACGCCGCTGATTTCGCGGCAACGGCGCCAGTCTTCAACGCTCCAGATATCGCCATTGGCGAACACCGGAACCTTGACCACCTCCTGCACGCGAGGGATCCATTCCCAATGCGCAGGCGGCTTGTAACCGTCGGTTTTGGTCCGTGCGTGAACCACGATGTGCGCCGCGCCGCCTTCGGCCAAGGCCGTTGCGCACACCAGCGAACCGTCCGGGCTGTCAAAACCCAGGCGCATTTTTGCGGTGACCGGAATGTGCGCGGGTACAGCGCGACGGACGTGTTCAACGATTTCGTTGAGCAATTCAGGCTCTTTAAGCAGGACGGCGCCGCCACGGGACTTGTTGACGGTCTTGGCCGGGCAGCCGAAGTTCAGGTCGATGACCTCGGAACCCAGCTCGCAGGCCAGCGCGGCGTTTTCAGCCAGACACACCGGATCGGAACCGAGCAACTGCACCCGCAGCGGCACGCCGGACGCGGTGCGGGCGCCGGTCAATAATTCCGGGCCGAATTTGTGGTAATAGGCAGGCGTGAGCAGTTGATCGTTGATCCGAATGAACTCGGTCACGCACCAATCGATACCGCCCACACGGGTCAGCACGTCCCGCAGGATGTTGTCGACCAACCCCTCCATGGGCGCCAAAGCAATTTGCATGAAAAACACACTCGACGAGAAACGTGCGGCAGTTTACTGGATTCTCTGTCGAAAGACTTGCATCTGCCTCTGTGGCGAGGGAGCTTGCTCCCGTTAGAGTGCGAAGCACTCTTCATTGCGACGGACCGCTTCGCGCTCCAGCGGGAGCAAGCTCCCTCGCCACAGGATCGCGTCAACTTGGAACTTGCAACGCCGCACCGTAGCCTTCGATGAACTCGGCGGGCATGCGCTTGGGCCTGCCGGTGGACAGCTCGATGCAAACGAAGGTGGTTTGCGCGCGCAGCAACGTGGTGTTGTCGCTGGGGCGCTTCAACTGGAAGTGGCGGGTCATTTTCAGGCGCTGATCCCAATCGACAATCCAGGTCGCCAATTGCAATTCATCGCCCTCATAGGCGGCGGCCAGATAATCGATCTCGTGCCGAACCACCGCCATCGCCCGATCCAGCCGCCGATACTCGACAAGGTCCAGACCCAACCGCTGCGAGTGGCGCCAGGCACAGCGTTCGAGCCAGGTCACGTACACCGCGTTGTTCGCGTGCCCCAGCCCGTCGATGTCCTCGGCGCCGACTTCCAGATCAATGATAAATGGCGTTGCCCGATCCCAGCCCATGCCCCACTCCCGGTCAGATGATGTCGACCGGGGCAGTGTAACGGATGCTCAGGCCGATTGGCGCGATTGCAGGCTGCGACCGGCCAGCAGTGATAACACGCCATCAATCACCCGAGGATCGGCCAGCACGCGTTGATGCCCGCCCTCCTCCAGGCGTAACAGCCGGCTGTCGAACCAGGCCTCGTTGATCAACTGGGATTCCTTGACCGAGACGAAGTTGTCATCTTCGGCATGGACGATCAGGCCGGGCATGTCGAGCTGGTAGTGCGCAACATCCAGCGTTGCAGCGCGCATACCGACGTCTTTCTCGACCTGGCGAATAAACGCCGAACGCGCTTTGGGCGGCAGCCGCACATAACGGGCAAAACCGCGCAGCACCCCGAGAATCCGCGCCGGTGCGGCGATGGTGACCAGGGTTTCGGTGCGCAAGCCCAACTGCACGGCGAGCATCGCACTGGCGCCGCCCATGGAGTGGCCAATGACAGCTTGCAGCGGCGGCAACTCGGCGGCCGCTTCGAGCATGGCCCGGGCAAACAGCACGACATTCGCTTCGCTGCCCGGTGAGCGACCATGCGCCGGACCGTCCAGCGCAACGACCGTGTAGCCGGCATCGACCAGCGCTGTGATGAGACTCGCAAACTGCGTCGGCCGCCCTTCCCAACCGTGCATCAGCAGCACGGTCGGACCTTGCCCCCAGCGCAGCGCCGAGAGGCCGAAGCGTAAGGTGATCCGTTCGGATTTCGCCAGCAGCGGCAATTCCCAGTCACGCGGTGGCAGCTCTCGCGGCGTCATGAACGCCAGTCGCATTTTGCTCGCGACCAGTTTCGGTGCAAACCAGCCCAAGGTGCCATTAACGCCACGAACCCACTTCAACGTGCTCATCGCTCTCACTCCTCAGGCCAATGCCTTCAGGTCATAGCACCGCCGACTTGGCAGCGCGCAGCAATCGATCGGACAACTCTCCAGGCCCCAGCGCCCGCGCCAGAGCCAGACCACCGACCATCAAGGCCATGTCGGCCAAGGCTTTGTCGGTGTCTTCCGGGCTGGCCGCCAACTGCGCGACCATCATTTCCACATGCTCATTGAGCGCCACGCGAAACGCGTCCGGCAGGCGCCCCAACTCACCGACAGACGCCGGGATCGGGCACGCGGAATCCGAGGAATCACGGTGTTTGCGTGACAGGTAAAACGCAGCCACCAACGCGCGACGCTCTTCGCCGGTCAGTTCGGCGTCCATGTCGGCGATCAAGCCACGGCGGTGACCGAGCAGTTGCTTGAACGCTTCCAGCATCATCGCGTCCTTGCTTTCGAAGTGCGCATAGAAGCCGCCAACCGTCAGGCCGGCTGCGCCCATCACTTCGCCCACGCTCGGTTCGGCCGGGCCGCGCTGAATCAGCGCTGCGCTGGCGGCCTTGAGAATGCGTTCGCGGGTTTGAGCTTTTTTATCGTTCATCGTTGCCTCCGAATATTACGACTAGAATATTATTCTCATAATAATTTTCCGCAAGTCGTGGATGTGACCGCTGGTCTGAAGAACAGTTTGAAAGAAATGGGGGATTTGGCCAAACGCCAGACAAACAAAAGGGCCATTCAATAATTGAATGACCCTTATAAAATCCCGCAGAGCGGGTAATCGTGGCGTCCCCTAGGGGACTCGAACCCCTGTTACCGCCGTGAAAGGGCGGTGTCCTAGGCCACTAGACGAAGGGGACGCAAAACCTTCTATACAACTGATCAGTGCTGAGAGCTGATCGATTCAAGGCCGGTGTGGCCAGACCTTGAACTGTAAAATTGGTGGAGCTAAACGGGATCGAACCGTTGACCTCTTGCATGCCATGCAAGCGCTCTCCCAGCTGAGCTATAGCCCCGATTTATCGCCTGGCGGCGGAGCAGCATCTTGCGACACTGCTTCTGTAAAACTGGCGTCCCCTAGGGGACTCGAACCCCTGTTACCGCCGTGAAAGGGCGGTGTCCTAGGCCACTAGACGAAGGGGACGCAAACCCTTCTATACAACAGATCAACACTGAGTGTTGATCGCTTCAAGGCCGGTGTGGCCAGACCTTGAAGTGTAAATTGGTGGAGCTAGACGGGATCGAACCGTCGACCTCTTGCATGCCATGCAAGCGCTCTCCCAGCTGAGCTATAGCCCCTCATCGCTGAGGACGGGGCGAATCTTAATGGCGCTTCGGAAAGCTGTCAAACTTATTTTTAAAATATTTCAAAGTTTTTTGCCGACATAACAATCACTTACCGCCAAACCCCGTAAATCCGAGGCCGTATCCGTTCCTGTAGCAGCTGCCGCAGGCTGCGTTCGAGTGCGCAGCACTCGCGATTCAGCCACCCTGCCCTTTCAGACAGATTGTGTTGCTGCCATAAGGGGCTGCTGCGCAGCCCAACGCAGCCTGCGGCAGCTGCTACAGAGAACAGTGGGAATCAGGCGATATTGCCCAAGAGTTTTTCCCACTCCTTGTTTTCCTTCTTCGACACGCCGCCCAGCAGGTCGATCGCCTGGCGCAGACGGAAACGCGTCAGGTCCGGGCCGAGGATTTCCATCGCATCGAGCACCGACACCGAACTGGCCTGGCCAGTGATCGCGGCGAACATCAGCGGCATGGCGTCACGCAGCTTCAGTTCCAGGGATTCGACCACAGCCTGAATCGTCGCAGTGATGCTGTCTTTCTCCCACTGGCGCAGGCTTTCCAGCTTCCACAGAATCAGTTGCATCAGCTGACGCACCTGGTCGCCCGAGAGCTTCTTCGATTCGAACAGCTTGGCATCCGGGTTCACGCCACCGGCAAAGAAGAAACCGGCCAGCGGTGCAACCTGGCTGAAGGTCTCGACGCGACCCTGCACGTGCGGCGCAATCTTCATCATGTATTCAGGGTTGAGAGCCCAGGTTTGCAGGCGCGAAGCGAACTCTTCCACCGGCAAATCACGCAGCCATTGGCCGTTGAGCCACGACAGTTTCTCGACGTCGAAAATCGGCCCGCCTAGGGACACACGGCTCAGGTCGAAGTTGTCGACCATTTCCTGCAGCGAGAACTTTTCACGCTCGTCCGGCATCGACCAGCCCATGCGGCCGAGGTAGTTGAGCATCGCTTCCGGCATGAAGCCCATGCGCTCGTAGAACGTCACCGAGGTCGGGTTCTTGCGCTTGGACAGCTTGCTCTTGTCCGGGTTACGCAGCAGCGGCATGTAGCACAGCTCAGGCTGTTCCCAGCCGAAATACTCGTAAAGCAGGATCAGTTTCGGCGCCGATGGCAGCCACTCTTCACCGCGCAGAACGTGGGTAATGCCCATCAAGTGGTCGTCGACCACGTTGGCCAGGAAGTACGTCGGCAGGCCGTCGGTCTTCATCAACACTTGCATGTCCATGCGATCCCACGGGATCTCGACGTCGCCTCGCAGCATGTCCGGCACCACGCAAACGCCTTCGCTCGGCACTTTCATGCGGATCACATGAGGCTCGCCAGCGGCCAGGCGGCGGGCGACTTCTTCTTTCGAGAGCAACAGCGCACGGCCGTCATAACGCGGGGTTTCGCCACGAGCCATTTGCTCGGCGCGCATCTGGTCCAGCTCTTCGGCGGTGCAGAAGCACGGGAAGGCGTGGCCCATCTCGACCAGCTGCTGGCAGTACTTCTGATAAATGTCGCCGCGTTCGCTTTGACGATACGGACCGTGCGGGCCGCCAACGTCCGGCCCTTCGCTCCAGTCGATGCCCAACCAGCGCAAGGCGTCGAAAATCTGCTGTTCGGACTCGCGGGTCGAGCGCAATTGGTCGGTGTCTTCGATCCGCAGGATGAACTCACCGCCATGCTGCTTGGCAAAGCAGTAGTTGAACAAAGCGATGTAAGCGGTACCTACGTGGGGGTCCCCGGTAGGCGATGGCGCGATGCGCGTGCGGACGGTGGTCATGGCAAGTCTCGAAATGAAGATAAAACAAAGGGCGAATGGTAACAGGCGATACCCGCCCGGCTCCAGTCAGCAGGGCATTTAAGCCAAGGTTGCGTCTACAACGGGCCTGAGCCGCGATGAATGATCGATTATCAGCCGATGGCATTTACCCACTATCGACTGTATGCCAGATTCACCTGCTGATAACTTTCCTTACAATTTCTCGACTACAGTCTGCCCCATGCCTGCCCAACTCAAGCGACGCCTGTTTATTTTCCTGCTGATCGTCCTGCTGATTGCCGGGGGCTTCTTCGCCCAATGGTTCTTCAAGGGGCGGTTTTATGAAAGCACCGACAACGCCTATGTCCAGGGCGAGATCACCCGTGTCTCAAGCCAATTGGGCGCGCGCATCGAACAGGTGCTGGTGCAGGACAATCAGCACGTCGAGAAAGGCCAGTTGCTGATCAAGCTCGAAGGCGATGACTTCCACCTCGCCGTCGACCGCGCCAATGCCACCCTTGCTACCCGACAGGCCGAACGTTTACAGGCGCAAAGCAAACTGACCCAGCAAGCCAGCCTGATCACCGCCAGCGAGGCGCAAGTCGCCTCCAGCCAGGCCAGCCTTGGACGTTCGCAGATCGACTTGTCCCGCGCGCAAACCCTGCGCAAACCCGGCTACGTCTCGGAGGAACGGGTGACCACCCTCTCCGCCGACAACCACATCGCCCGCTCGCAAGTGACCAAGGCCCAGGCCGACGCACAAAGTCAGCGCCAGCAAGTCAACTCCCTGAGCGCCGAGATCAAGCGCCTCGACGCGATGATCGCCAACGCCAAGACCGACCTCGCCCAGGCCGAACTGAACCTGACCCGCAGCGAAATCCACGCGCCGATCAGCGGCCTGATCGGCCAGCGCGCGGCTCGCCAAGGCCAATACGTGCAGGCCGGCGCTTATCTGCTGTCGATCGTCCCGGATCAGGACATCTGGATTCAAGCCAACTTCAAGGAAACCCAGATCGGCCACATGCAGCCCGGCCAGAACGCCACGCTGACCTTCGACGCCTACAGCGACACACCGATCAATGCACGGGTCGACAGCCTGTTCGCAGCCTCGGGCGCACAGTTCAGCCTGTTGCCGCCGGACAATGCCACGGGCAACTTCACCAAAGTCGTGCAACGGATTCCAGTCAAACTGACGTTCGCGGCGGACAACCCGCTGCACGGCAAGATTCGCCCGGGGATGTCGGTCACCGCCAAAGTGAACATCAAAGACGCCCCTGACGATGGCCGGTGATCAACTGATCCGCCCGGTCGGCGAACCGACCCGCAAAGACTGGATTGCAGTGATGAGCGTGATGCTCGGCGCCTTCATGGCCGTGCTGGATATCCAGATCACCAACTCGTCGCTCAAGGACATTCAGGGCGCATTGTCGGCGACCCTGGAAGAAGGCTCGTGGATTTCCACTTCGTATCTGGTGGCGGAAATCATCATGATCCCGCTGACCGCGTGGCTGGTGCAGCTGCTGTCGGCGCGACGACTGGCAGTCTGGGTCTCATTGGGATTTCTCGCCGCCTCGCTGCTCTGCTCCATGGCCTGGAGCCTGGAGAGCATGATCATCTTTCGGGCGTTACAAGGATTCACCGGCGGCGCGCTGATTCCGCTGGCGTTCACCCTCACGCTGATCAAACTCCCGGAACACCACCGCGCCAAAGGCATGGCGATGTTCGCCATGACCGCGACGTTCGCGCCCTCCATCGGCCCAACGCTGGGCGGCTGGCTGACGGAAAACTGGGGCTGGGAATACATTTTCTATATCAACATACCGCCCGGCCTGATCATGATCGCCGGCCTGATGTACGGCCTGGAGAAAAAAGAAGCGCACTGGGAACTGCTCAAAAGCACCGACTACATGGGCATCCTTACGCTCGGCGTCGGCCTCGGTTGTTTGCAGGTGTTTCTGGAAGAAGGCCACCGCAAGGACTGGCTCGAGTCGAACCTGATTGTGACCCTGGGCAGTATCGCGCTGGTCAGCCTGATCACCTTTGTAATCGTGCAGTTTTCCAAGCCCAATCCGCTGATCAACCTCAGCATCCTGGGTAATCGCAACTTCGGCTTATCGAGTATTTCCAGCCTCGGGATGGGCGTCGGCTTGTACGGCTCGATCTTCCTGTTGCCGCTGTACCTGGCGCAGATCCAGAACTACAACGCCCTGCAGATCGGTGAAGTGATCATGTGGATGGGCTTGCCGCAGCTGTTTCTGATTCCGCTGGTGCCGAAGCTGATGAAATACGTGTCGCCGAAATGGCTGTGCACGCTGGGCTTCGGGCTATTCGGGTTGGCGAGTTTTTCGTCGGGGGTGCTGAACCCGGACTTTGCCGGGCCGCAGTTCAATCAGATCCAGATCATCCGGGCGTTGGGCCAGCCCCTGATCATGGTGACCATCTCACTGATCGCCACCGCTTACATCCTGCCGCAGGATGCGGGGTCGGCGTCGAGCCTGTTCAACATCCTGCGCAACCTCGGCGGCGCGATCGGCATCGCCCTCCTCGCCACGTTGTTGGATGCGCGGACCAAGACGTATTTTGATTATTTGCGTGAATCCATCGTACCGAGCAATCCGCAGGTGGCGGAGCGAATGGCGTCGATGACGGACCGGTTTGGCAGTGAGACGGCGGCGCTGGGCAAGCTGAGCGAGATTGCGCATCAGCAGGCCTCAATCATGGCGTACAACGATGCGTTTCACTTTGTCGGGATTGCGCTGGGGATCAGCATGATTGCGGTGTTGCTGACCAAGGCGTTGCCGGCGGGGCTCAAGGCTGGCGAGGCGCATTGATTTCGACATACACGAACCTGTGGCGAGGGGGCTTGCCCCCGCTCGGCTGCGAAGCAGTCGTAAAAAACGCTAGCGATATAAACCTGACACATCACGGCGTCAGGTTTTAGGGCCGCTGCGCAGCCCAACGGGGGCAAGCCCCCTCGCCACAGGTACAGCGTTTCGCCATCAAACCGTAATCAACCGATCCCGCAACTTGCCAATCTCATCGCGCATCTGCGCCGCCGCTTCAAACTCCAGATCCCGCGCCAGTGCGTACATCTTCTCTTCCAACGCTTTAATGCGCTTGGCGATCTCGCCCGGCGAACGCAATTCGGCTTCGTACTTGGCGCTTTCCTCGGCGGCCTTGGCCATGCCTTTGCGCTTCTTGCTGCGCGAACCCGGCACGGTGGCGCCTTCCATGATGTCGGCCACGTCCTTGAACACGCCTTTGGGCGTGATGCCGTTGGCCAGGTTGAAGGCGATCTGCTTGTCGCGGCGACGCTCGGTTTCGCCGATCGCCCGCTCCATGGAACCGGTGATGCGATCCGCATAGAGAATCGCCCGACCATTGAGGTTACGTGCCGCCCGGCCAATGGTCTGGATCAGCGAACGCTCGGAACGCAGGAAACCTTCCTTGTCCGCATCGAGAATCGCCACCAGCGACACTTCCGGCATGTCCAGACCTTCGCGCAGCAGGTTGATCCCCACCAGCACATCGAAGGTGCCCAGGCGCAGATCGCGGATGATTTCGACCCGCTCCACGGTGTCGATGTCCGAGTGCAGGTAACGCACGCGCACGCCGTGGTCGGCCAGGTAATCGGTCAAGTCTTCGGACATGCGCTTGGTCAGCGTAGTCACCAGCACCCGCTCTTCCAGCGCCACACGCTTACCAATTTCCGAGAGCAAATCGTCGACCTGGGTCAGTGCCGGGCGGATTTCGATCTGCGGGTCCACCAGGCCGGTTGGACGGACCAGTTGCTCGACCACGCGACCGGCATGTTCCGCCTCGTAATTGCCCGGCGTGGCCGAGACAAAGATCGTCTGCGGACTGATGTTTTCGAACTCGTCGAAGCGCATCGGCCGGTTATCCAGCGCTGACGGCAAGCGGAAGCCGTATTCCACCAGCGTCTCTTTACGGGAGCGGTCGCCCTTATACATGGCACCGACCTGCGGCACGCTGACGTGGGATTCGTCGATCACCAGCAAGGCGTCGGCCGGCAGGTAGTCGAACAAGGTCGGCGGCGCCTGGCCGGATTCACGGCCCGACAAGTAGCGCGAGTAGTTTTCGATGCCGTTGCAGTAACCCAGTTCGAGAATCATCTCCAGGTCGAAACGGGTGCGCTGCTCCAGGCGCTGGGCTTCCACCAGTTTGTTGTTGGTTCGCAGGTAATCCAGGCGCTCCTGCAATTCGACCTTGATCCCTTCGACGGCACCCAGCAAGGTTTCTCGCGGGGTCACGTAGTGGCTTTTCGGGTAGAAGGTGAAACGCGGCAACTTGCGGATCACTTCGCCGGTCAGCGGATCGAAAGCCGACAGGCTCTCGACTTCGTCATCGAACAGCTCGATGCGGATCGCTTCGAAGTCGGATTCCGCCGGGTGGATATCGATCACATCGCCGCGCACCCGGAAGGTCGCCCGGGCGAACTCCATGTCGTTGCGGGTGTATTGCAAGTCTGCCAGGCGACGCAGCAACGCACGCTGATCGAGCTTGTCGCCGCGATCCACGTGCAGCACCATTTTCAAATACGTTTCCGGACTGCCCAAACCGTAGATGCACGACACCGTGGTGACGATAATCGCGTCCTTGCGTTCCAGCAGCGCCTTGGTCGCGGACAGCCGCATCTGCTCGATGTGGTCGTTGATCGAGGCGTCTTTCTCGATGAAGGTGTCCGATGACGGCACATAGGCTTCGGGCTGGTAGTAGTCGTAGTAGGAAACGAAGTACTCGACGGCGTTGTTCGGGAAGAACGCCTTGAACTCACCATACAACTGCGCGGCCAGGGTCTTGTTCGGTGCCAGCACCAGGGTCGGACGCTGCACCTGGGCGATCACGTTGGCAATGCTGAAGGTCTTGCCCGAGCCGGTCACACCGAGCAACGTCTGGTGTGCCAGCCCGGCTTCGATGCCCTCGACCATCAGGCGGATGGCTTCCGGCTGATCGCCGGCGGGCTCGAAGCGGGTGACTAGCTGGAATTCAGACATATATACCTCTGATATCGCGCCAGCGCGGTCAAACCGGCAGCAACGAGAAAGGCCGCAAACGACTCACGTCGCCCGAGGAAAAAACTGGATTGTGCTCAATGTGGAGCCGATTGCCTGCGCTTTCAAGGCAAACGTCCTACATCCCTTGAAGTCTTTGATGCCGGCATTCGACTAACGGTCGAAAAATAATCGAAAAAACTTGCCTGAAAAACTGATTCGGCTGTCGCCATCAATCGCAGATGGCCTCTATACTAGCTCCCCGTTTGTGCACCGCTCTAGTGCATTCGGCTGGAGCGCGACACGTCCCTCCACACTCCATTCAGAGCCGCCGCAAAAATGAGCCTGTTCTCCGCTGTCGAAATGGCACCACGCGATCCAATCCTGGGCCTCAACGAAGCATTCAACGCCGATCCACGTACCACCAAGGTCAACCTGGGGGTCGGTGTTTACTGCAACGAGGAGGGGCGAATTCCACTCCTGCGCGCCGTTGTCGAAGCCGAGACGATTCGCGTCGCTCAACACGCGTCCCGTGGCTACTTGCCAATCGACGGCATTGCCGCTTACGACCAGGCTGTGCAGAAACTGCTGTTCGGCAATGACTCGCCACTGATCGCCGCTGGCCGCGTCCTTACCACCCAGGCCGTTGGCGGCACAGGCGCCCTGAAAATCGGCGCCGACTTTCTCAAGCAACTGCTGCCGAACGCCGTCGTGGCGATCAGCGACCCGAGCTGGGAAAACCACCGCGCCCTGTTCGAAACCGCCGGTTTCCCGGTGCAGAACTACCGCTACTACGATGCCGCGACCCATGACGTTAACCGTGCCGGCCTGCTTGAAGACCTGAACGCCCTGCCATCCGGCTCCATCGTTGTACTGCACGCCTGCTGCCACAACCCGACCGGCGTCGACCTGAGCCCGGCAGACTGGAAAAACGTCCTGGACGTGGTCAAAGCCAAGGGTCACGTGCCGTTCCTCGACATGGCCTACCAGGGTTTTGGCGATGGCATCGACGAAGACGCTGCTGCCGTGCGCCTGTTTGCTGAATCGGGCCTGACCTTCTTCGTCTCCAGCTCGTTCTCCAAATCCTTCTCGCTGTACGGCGAGCGCGTTGGCGCCCTGTCGATCGTCAGCGAATCGAAAGAAGAAAGCGCGCGCGTGCTGTCGCAAGTCAAACGCGTGATCCGCACCAACTACTCAAACCCGCCGACCCACGGTGCAAGCATCGTCGCCGCTGTGTTGAACAGCCCGGAACTGCGCGCCCAGTGGGAAGAAGAACTGGCGGAGATGCGCCTGCGGATTCGTGGCATGCGCACCCAGATGGTCGACCTGCTGGCGAAAAACGCGCCCCAGCGTGATTTCAGCTTCGTCGGTCGTCAGCGCGGCATGTTCTCCTACTCCGGCCTGACGGTTGAGCAAGTGACCCGTCTGCGCAGCGAGTTCGGCATCTACGCCCTGGACACCGGCCGCATCTGTGTGGCGGCGCTGAACCAGAGCAACATTGATGCAGTGACCAAGGCCATCGTTGCGGTGATCTGAGCCGTTGCGTGATACGAAAAACGGGAAGCCTTGGGGCTTCCCGTTTTTTATTCGTCGCAGATAATTCTCAAAGCAACGAGCGACCGCTCTAGACTGCACACAGATCAAAGGTGGGAGCGGGCTTGCTCGCGAAGGCGTCGTGTCAGCCAACATCAATGTTGAGTGTTGCACTGCATTCGCGAGCAAGCCCGCTCCCACAGGGATTTGTGTACACCTTGGAAATCTACGAGAAACCACATGAAAAACGATGACCTACGCGCCGACCGTGACGAGCTGGACCATTTCGTCCCTCGCACACCGGCCAAACGCGGTAATAACCTGGTGCTGCAAGTGGCCGCTGGCGTATTTCTCGGTGGCCTGGCCTTGTGGCTGGTGCAACTGGCCGCCACGATGCTGTACGCCAAGCTGATGCTCGCCACGTTCACTTTCGGCGGTTAAGCCAGTTCGGTCGCACGCTGACTGGCGGCATCGTCATAGGCGACGTAGAGCGATTCGGCGACCTGACTCTTGATCGCTTTGGCGCTTTCCAGACCGAGGACGAAGCCTTCAGCCTTGCCGCCCGCACGGTTCAGGTCATCAGCGGTGCTGGCCTGAGTGATTGCATCAAACAGCTTCTCGGCATGCGGGCCGACACCTTTGGGCAAGCTGATCTGAGCGATGCTCATGCGAACACCCCGTTGTTTGGAGAGGTGAGGACTGGGTGATTCATGGCACGTACCTTTTCGGCGAATGGCCGGCAGCGCGTGTAACCACTTCCGGGCGGCCATGGTAGACCTCTGAAGCGATTCTGGTAACCGCCCGGGGTCGATAAACCACCGTCCGTCTCCATGAATCCATCAAGTTGCTAACAGATGCTTGACTTCTCTTTTTGAATCAGTAACATACACGCCATTCCGCGATAGCTCAGTTGGTAGAGCAAGTGACTGTTAATCACTGGGTCCCTGGTTCGAGTCCAGGTCGTGGAGCCAGACAGCAATATCGAAAAGCCCCTGAATCGAAAGGTTCAGGGGCTTTTTTGTGGCCGCTGGAAAAGCAAAAGGCCGATCTGTCTATTCAACAGATCGGCCTGTTTTAGCAGGTGCCGCCGTCAGACATGCTCACCACTTTTAGCATGAGCCGCTCGATGCTCGCTCGAATCATGCGCCGTTTCCACCACCGGAATCTCGTTCCCGTCGCAGTCACGCAGCTTGCCTTCGCTGAAGTAATCCCCTTCACGCAAGGCCGCCAGATCCTGGTAACGCAGAACCCGCTCGGTACCGGCCGCAAACACCGATTGTTGATCCGAGTTACCGGCGGTGAGGTGGTTGAAGGCCAGGTTGAGCACGATGGCCATGATCGCCGAGGAGCTGATGCCCGAGTGGAAGATGGTCGCGAACCAACTTGGGAAGTGGTCGTAGAAGTTCGGTGCTGCGATCGGGATCATGCCGAAACCGATGGAGGTGGCGACAATGATCAGGTTGACGTTGTTGCGGTAATCAACCTTGGACAGCGTGCGGATGCCGCTGGCTGCCACGGTGCCAAACAGCACGATGCCCGCACCACCCAGTACCGAGGTCGGTACTGCGGCGATGACCCGGCCCATGAACGGCAGCAGACCGAGTATCACCAGGAACAAGCCACCGGTGGCGACCACGAAACGACTCTTGATGCCGGTCACGGCCACCAGCCCGACGTTCTGGGCGAAGGCGCTTTGGGTGAAGGAGCCGAAGATCGGCGCGATCATGCTCGACAGCATGTCGGCGCGCAGGCCGTTGCCCAGGCGTTTGGAATCGACCTTGGTGTCGATGATTTCACCGACGGCGAGAATGTCCGCCGAAGTTTCCACCAGGGTCACCATGACCACGATGCACATCGACAGGATCGCGGCAAAGTGGAACGTCGGCATGCCGAAGTGGAACGGCGTCGGGAAGCCAAACATCGGGCCTTGCGTGACGGACGAGAAGTCCGCCATGCCGAGGAACACCGCGATGATCGTGCCGATCACCATGGCCAGCAGGATCGACAAGCGGGAGATGGTCGCGCTGCCGATCTTGCTCAGCAGCAGCACCAGCACCAGCGTCACCGCCGCCAGACCGATGTTGGCCATGCTGCCGAAGTCCGGGGCGTGGCTGTTGCCGCCCATGGCCCAACGCGCGGCCACTGGCATTAGCGTCAAGCCGATGGTGGTGATCACAATGCCCGTCACCAACGGCGGGAA
>NZ_LT607562.1:6812-44569 GCF_900095275.1 Pseudomonas sp. UMAB-40 | reverse complement strand
CACCGGCGTGATCAGTAATCCGATCAACGACGCGGCAATCACCGCCCCGAGAATCGACTGAAATCCGCCCTCCCCGCCGCTGCTGACAATCGCCACCATCGTCGCAACGCCGGAGAAAGACACGCCCTGCACCAGCGGCAACTGACACCCGAAGAACGGTAAACCGAGGGTCTGCAGTAATGTCGCCAAGCCCCCCGCAAACAATGAAGCAGCAATCAACAAACCGATGTCCGCCGGCGAGAGTCCGGCCGCCTGGCCGATGATCAAAGGCACCGCGACGATGCCGCCGTACATGGTCAGAACATGTTGCAGGCCGTAAGCCATATTCGCGCCGACCCCGAGGTTTTCGTCCTCAGGCCGTTGGTGTGAAACATGGGGCGTTTTCATGGTTGGGGGGTTCCCTGGTTTTTTGTTATGCGCACACTGTATGCAAGACTCAGGACAAATGTCTATAGAGTTGTATACAACTCATCAGTCAGATAATGGACACGTGTCAATGTCGGCCTTTAACTGCGCGCCTTTCCCCTCCAAAAATCTTGTAATACATCCTTCATCTGCCTGCTCCCCTGCCCGCTAGTCTTTTGCATTCCAAGCGACCGCCGGCACGGACGCCTCTCGCTTATACATATAAAGTATGCATAATGAAGTCATTCGAGATTCAGTATCACAAGGCAAAAAACGCAGCCAACAAATTAAAGCATCGCGGCATCAGCCTCGCCGAAACTGAACCGGTGTTTTACGACGAGCGAGCACTGACGATTCAGGATAACCATCACGATGAACAACGGTGGATTGTCATGGGCATGGATGCCAAAGCTCGCTTGCTGGTCGTTGCGTACACCTATCGCGATCCGAATTTCGTACGAATCATTTCCGCGCGCCTCGCCAGCAAAAATGAGCGCCGTCGTTACTTGGAGAATTGAACGATGAAAGATGAATACGATTTCAGCAATGCCAAGCGTGGAGCTGTTGCCTCCAGCAAAGGCAAAACCCGAATTACCATCATGCTCGACGATGTCGTCATCGAAGCTGCACGCGCCATGGCGGAGAGCGAGGGGTATGGCTACCAAACAGTGATCAACAACACGCTGCGCCAGGCACTGCTCAACACCAAGGAAAAAACCACCGCGCACGATCAGTACGCGACGGTGGCGAATGGTGGGCATTTCAAAGAAGGAATTACTGCATCTGAACTGAAGAGCCTGGAGAAAAAACTCTCAGAGGTCTTGAGCGAGATTCATCGTGTGATTGAGCCTTGAGGGTGTGCCGTTTCAAGAACCAAGGGGGGAGCGGAGCCTGATCCCCACGCAAAGAAAAAGGGCAGATGTTTTGAATCTGCCCTCTCGGGACGATGGCTATGTCACCTGAATCAACCGCCCGAGCACCTGCCGCAACTGCGCATGCTCCGGCACGCGAATCCCGAACTCCCCCTCCAGTAACCCGATCAACTCCTCCACATCAGCAACCTGCCGCCGTTCGCTCTCGGCGCCCACCCGATGAATCGCAAAACTGCCGTTGTTCAACGTGCGCCTCCAGCCATCCCCGGTGCGCGCGACCAACAATTGCTTGGTAAACGACGATTCCGGATGGGTCGAGACGTACCAGTTGCCGAGGGTGTAGTCGATGTCTTCCTGGCGTTGCAGGTCGAAGATGTACATCGGCCGCCACTCGCCGCTGACGTTGGCACGCAAGGTGTAGCCGTCTGCATGGCGCTCGATGCGATACGGCTCGTGAGGAGTGCGCTGTGCAACATCGGTGTCGAGCATCAGCGGAGCGGTCGGCACCATGCCGCCGAAGCCGACGTCGGTGATGTAGCGCACGCGGTCCAGCGTGACCAGGCTCAAGCGGTGCGTGCGGGCAGTCCAGGCGCCTTCGGGCTGGCCCATGACCACTCGACCGGTAATGCCGCATGCGTCAAAACCCAATTCCTGAAGCAAGGCTAGAAACGCGTAGTTGAGCTCGTAGCAGTAACCGCCGCGCCCTTCTTGCAGGATTTTCTGCTCGATGGATGGAAGGTCGATGCGTACCGGCTCGCCGGACAGCGTGGTGAGGTTTTCAAACGGGAAGGCCCCGGTATGGCGCAACTGGAGTTGGCGCAAGGTGTCCAGGGTCGGCGCCGGGGGCGCGTCGAAACCCAGGCGTTGCAGGTATAACGCACGGTTCGTCAGGCGTGGCTCGCTCATTGCTCGGTCCTTCTGCAGGGGGCCGCGGATCTCTCCGCCGATGGGCGCCATGTATAAGGGATAAAGCGGTTCGACTGACAATTGATTTAGCCAATCGCCCACCCTCTGAACATCAACGCCGTTTGCGCGAACTCAAGCGAATCCACGTCGGCGCATGGTCGCTGGCGTGCGGTTCGTTGCGCACCCAGGCGTCGACCCCGGCCTCGTGCAGATAGGGGCTCAGCGCCGGATTGAGTAGCAGGTGATCGATGCGCAACCCCGAGTTTTTCTGCCAGTGCTGCCGGAAATAATCCCAGAAGGTGTAGAGCCGATCCTCGGGGTACAGATGACGCAGGGAATCGGTCCAGCCCTGATCCAGCAAGCGCTGGTAACACTCGCGACTCTCCGGTTGCAGCAAGGCGTCCTTGAGCCACGAGCGCGGGTTGTAGATGTCCAGGTCGGTGGGCACCACGTTGTAGTCGCCGGCCAGCACCACCGGATGTTCGCTGCTCTGCAGGTCCTTGGCATAGGCGATCAGCCGTTCGAACCACGCCAGTTTGTAGTCGAATTTCGGCCCGGGTTGCGGATTGCCGTTGGGCAAATACAGGCAGCCCACCAGAATCCCGTGCACCGCAGCTTCCAGGTAGCGACTGTGCGTGTCGGCGTCATCTCCCGGCAGGCCGCGCCGGCTCTCCAAAGGTTGCGCATCACGGGCCAGAATCGCCACCCCGTTCCACGACGACTGGCCTTGCCAGATGGCGCCATAGCCAATGGCCTCAAGCTCGGCGGCCGGGAATGCGCTGTCGACCGACTTGAGCTCCTGCAAACAGGCAATGTCCGGTTTTTCCCGCTCAAGCCAGGCCAGCAGATTCGGCAGCCGGGCACGCATGCCGTTGACGTTGAAAGTGGCGATTTTCAGGTTTTTCATAGGCCGGGGCTCGCAACGGATGGACGATATCCAGTTGTGACCGGAGGGCGCCATGGCAGTTGCGACGACAACCGACACAGGCGACTAAAGGTCCCCCGTTACAACGGATGCTCATCACGCGATGCCTTGAGCAATGGCAGCAGCGCCTGGTTTTCCATCGGCCGGCTGAGGTAGAAACCCTGCACCTCATGGCACTCGTCCGAGATCAGGAAGTCCAGTTGTTCCAGAGTCTCGACGCCCTCTGCGGTCACCGTCAGCCCCATGGCCTTGCCCAGGTTGATGATCGCCTGCACCACCGCACGGTCGTTACCGGTGCCGCTCATGGACGAGATAAAGCGCTTGTCGATCTTGATCCCGTCGAACGGATACGTGCGCAGGTAACCCAGCGACGAATAACCGGTGCCAAAGTCGTCCATGTTCAAACGCACACCCAATTCCTTCAGTGCGTTCATGGTCGCGAGCGCACCGTCGACATCGTTGAGCATCACGTTTTCGGTGATCTCCAGCTCCAGTCGACTGGCAGGCAAACGACTCTGGATCAACGCCTCCCTGACATCCTCCACCACGTCACTGCGCACGAATTGCACAGGCGACAGGTTGACAGACACCATCAACTCACCCGGCCAGGTCAGTGCCGTCTCGCACGCCTCACGTAAAACCCAGCGCCCCAAGGGCACGATCAGATCAGTCTGCTCGGCCAACGGAATAAACGAGTCGGGGCTGAGTAATCCCTGCACCGGATGCTGCCAGCGCAGCAACGCTTCGACCGAGACGATCTGCTTGCCATCGACGTGATAACGCGGCTGATAGTGCATCACGAACTCGTTGTTCTTGATCGCCTGGCGCAGGTCGTTTTCGAGTTTGCGGCGATGCTGGATCTGATCGTTCATGTGCGGCGCAAAATAGCACCAGGTTTTCTTGCCGTCGGATTTGGCCTGATACAGCGCGATGTCGGCACATCGAATCAACTCCTCCGGCATGTGCCCCTGACGTCGGCTCAAGGCGATGCCGATGCTCGCACCGATGTGCAGCGTGTGATGGTCATAGTGGATCGGCTGGTGCAGGCTTTCGAGGATACGTTCGCAGATCCGGTCGATTTCCGTGTGGATGTCCATGCCATTGAGCACCAGCACAAACTCGTCGCCGCCCAGTCGTGCGACCAGGTCAATGTCGCGCGTGCATTCACGCAAGCGGGTGGCCACCTCCAGCAACACCGCATCGCCGGCCGGGTGACCAAGAGAGTCATTGATCGGCTTGAAGTTGTCCAAGTCGATCATCAACAACGTCAGCGGCGCCGAATGCTCCTTCAGCACCAAAGCGTCTTCGAGGTAACGCGCGAGTTTGTTGCGATTGGGCAGGCCGGTCAGCGCGTCGTGCAACGACAGATGCTGGATTTGCGCATGGGCGGCGACTTCATCGGTGATGTCGCTGGCCGTGCCGCGGTAACCCAGCACTGCGCCTTTGCTGTGGATCGGTCGCGCCGACACCCGACTGACACGTTGCTGCCCCGACTGATCGCGATAGGAACAGCGCAGATGACTGACGCTGTGCTCTTCGTTGAGTTTGTTCAGCCACAGTGACAACGGCGTGGTATCGCAATACAGCAGCTGCTCGATGTCCTGCCCCAGCCATTGCTGATCGGAAAAACCGGTGACGGCGCCGAAACGCCCCGACAGGTACGTGATCCGATGCTGGTCATCGATTTCCCAGATCCAGTCGGAAGCGGCCTCGGCCACTGCCCGAAAACGCTCTTCACTGGCCTCCAGCGCCTGGTTAGACAAATCGAGGTTGATGTAACTGGCATCCACGTGCCCCGACGTGCGCAATACATAACGAAAGAAGTAAGCCGTCAATAACGCGAGAATCAACAGCGCGCCGCCAAGGGGTGGTAGCAGTGACCAAAGCAGCTGATGGCCTGGTTGTTCGAGCCGCGAGACCAGGCTGTAGCCGGTACCCGTGAGTGCCACCGCGGGCTGACCGGGAGCAAGGGTGTTGTCAGGTGCGAGGCTCAAGTCATGCAAACCATAGTCGGCACTCAAGGCGCTGAGCTTTTCCGGACTCAATTGATCGACGAACACCAGCACCGACGTGCTTTGGGGATCGACCGCCGGCCTTTCGTCATTGGGCACGATCGCCGCCGCCGTCAACAGCGCGGGCTGGCCCTCGAAGAGCGTGAACCGGCTGATGGGGACAAGCAGGCTTTCCTGGCCCTGCACTTCCTTGATCAGTGCCGCCATCGCTATCGACAGCCGGACCGCTGCGTCGTCCCGGACCTGAAGGCCGCGCACCACGGCGTATTTGGTTCGCTGATGGTCGACCACAAAAACGCCGTCGTAATGATCCATGGTGAACAGGGTTTTACCCATGTTCTGCTCAACGTAAGCCCACTGTGCATCGACTTCGCCATTCAAATGATCGTAGGCGGTGGTCCAGGTTGCATAACTGGCGACGTAGTTTTTTGAGGCTGAGATGCGGTTTTCCAGCGCACGCTGGGTGTAGAACGTGGTCTTGGCCAGATCCCGGGCATCGAGCCGGCCGGCAATGTTGAACAAGGCAACCAAGGCAATCAGCACCCCCAATACAAACACCAGCCCGACGGACCAGACCAGGTTCCGTGTGATCGGCGTATGGCGCGCGGGTGCGGCGGCGGTCGGCGCGGTGAATTCCATGCATGGGATCCTGTCAATCGATTGCCTGCGTCCATTGACCATAGCAGCCAGGGTCCAACATCGCGTCACGACTATTGCCAATCGACAGCCGCTACCCTGTAATGGCGCGCATCACCCGCGAACCTTTTAATGCCGAGAACCTCTCGCTCATGGACACCCTGGACGGTCAACGAATCACCCTGCGCGCCCTGCAACCCGGCGATGCCGATGCGCTGGTCAACGCCGCCCGGGATGGCGAATTATGGAACCTGACGGTCACCGTCGTGCCCTCCCCGACTACCGTCGACAGCTATTTGAAGAAAGCCCTCGACGGGCGCGAGGCGGGAACGGTCCTGCCCTTCGTTATCGTGCTCAAGGACACCGGCGAGATCATTGGTTCGACACGCTTCTGGAAAATCGACCGCCTCAACCGCAAGCTCGAAATCGGCAGCAGCTGGATCTCAGCGCGCTGGCAGAAAACGTTCGTCAACACCGAGGCCAAATACCTGATGTTGCGTTACGCCTTCGATGTGCTGGACTGCGTGCGGGTGCAATTCACCACTGATGAAAACAACCAGAAATCGCGCAATGCGATCTTGCGACTCGGCGCGCAACAGGAAGGCATCGTGCGCCACGAACGGATCATGCCGGATGGCCGCAAGCGTAATTCGGTGCGGTTCAGCATCATTGATGAGGAGTGGCCGGTGGTGCGGGAGCATCTTGAGAAGAAACTGGCTGAATACAGCCCTCGTTAACACTTTGAGTCACTGTGGGAGTGCGCCTGCTCCGAACCCGAGAAGCAACGCACCATCGACCATTCGTCATCCCGCCAACACCTTCCGCCCGGCCCGTCACACCATCAGCGGTAACGACTCATCATTGGAGACGTGGACTGATGAACATCAACATCACCACCCTGTTGTTGACCGGTTTGCTGGCAGCCACAGGCGCCACTTACGCAGCCTCCGGCGATAACACCGACGCGACCGAGACCGGATCCTGGTCTCGCGGCGGCTCAATCCTGACCCCCAACAACTATCCGGACCAACCCTCTGGTCGATATACCCCTGACCGGGGCAATGGCGGATACGGATCGTCTAGAGAGGGCAATGGTGGAAATGCCGGCGCCAGCGGCTCGGGTGCAGGCGGCGGCACGGGAGCTGCTGGAGGTGGGACCGGCGGTGCGGGAGGCGGGACGGGCAGCTGGACGCGTAGAAGCAGCCAATGATGGGAGATTGTCGGCTGCCTTCTATCGAGTGTACTTAACGTAATAGCCAACGCCCAAGGTGTCAGCGCTCACCGACCCGCCGTGACCACACGAGCATGGATGGCGACCGGCTCGGCTCTTTTGCCGATCTGCGACAACGGCGTCACGGTGTAGCCAGCCTGAATCCTGTTCACCGTCGCATAGTCCACTGCCCCACTGACCTCGGTGCGGCCGATGACCCAGATGAAGGACGTAGGCGCCGGCAATTGACTCAAGCCCGCCGGCACCGTTCCGGTCCATCCCGGTGGTGTCACCAGAAACTCATTGGACTGTGTGCCCGTCTCATGTCCACCCGGCGAGGCGAACACCTCGCTCCACATATCGAGCATTGGCAACACGTAAAAACGCCCGGCGGTGTCCGGTGCGGTAATCACCAGCGGCTCCTTGGTCAAATCGAGCCAGGCGATGGAGTACAACGTGTCGACGTTCGACTGCACCACGGCTTTGAAGTCTTCGGATGGGTACTGCGGCAACGTCACAAAGACGTTGGCTTCTTGCGGCGTGACGTTCGTTTGAGCCTGGCTGGACAGCGGCAATACAACGGAAACTGCAAGAATTAGAGCAACGGCTTTCAATGCTTGAGTGATCAACATTTTGGCGATTGTCCGTGCTGTGGGAAACCCTGTCGGGTTCGACAGAGCTACCGCAACTCTAGACGATGAAAACAGACGGAACTGATAGAAAGACAGACGGACGAGTGACTGTTACAGGCCTGAAACAACTGCACGAAATGCCTCAACGGTCGGAGCGCATCAGCGCTTCCACCCCGCCTTCCATCGACAACACCGCCGCACGGTTTCGACCCGAATGCTTGGCCTGATACAACGCCGCATCCGCTCGCTCGATGAACACTTCGATGCTGTCGCGCCCGGTCGGCACAAACGCGTAACAGCCAAGGCTGACTGTCACGAAACCGGTGGGTGAACCGCTGTGGGTGATGTTCTTGTCCATGACGCTGCGGCGGATCTGTTCGGCAATTACCAACGCACCGTGAAGGTCGGTGTCAGGCAGCAGCACCGCAAACTCCTCACCGCCATAACGCACCGCCAGATCGGCTTTGCGGTGACAGCAACTCTTGATTGCCCGTGCCACTTCCGCCAGGCAGTGGTCCCCTGCTACGTGGCCATAAGCATCGTTGTAGCGTTTGAAGTAATCGATATCGAGCATGATCAGGCTTAGCGAACTCGACTGCCGGGCACCTCGCCCAAACTCGATGTCCAGCGCCTGTTCGAAGAGTCGGCGATTGGCCAGACCCGTCAGGCTGTCGTGAGTCGCGATCAGCTTCAGTGCTTCCTTGGCCTTGCGCAAATCGGCCTCGACCTGCACGCCAACGCGCACCTGGCGAACGAACACCCAACCGAACAGGCCCACACCCAGCACCACCAGGGCAACGATGACGCAGGACTGAAACGCGGTGCCGTACCAATCCTTGAGAATCGAATCCCTGGAGGATGCCGCCGAGACCACCAGCGGATAGGCCTCGAGTTGACGGTAGCCATACAAACGGACAACACCATCGACTACCGAACTGATCATCGCGTTGCCGGCGGGCGCGTTGGGCAAGAGTTTCTGAAAGATTTCGCCTTTGGCCAGGGACGTACCGATCTGCGCTTCCACAAACGGCCTTCGCGCCAGCAGCGTGCCGTCGGTCAGCGCCAAAAACATCGAGCCATTGTCATCGATGCTGAAGCTTTTGAAGAACTGATCGAAATAGGCCATTTTGATTCCGGCCAACACCACGCCCTGGAAGTTGCCGTTCTTGTCGTTCACCCGTTTGGACACCGGAATGATCCACTCGCCATTTTCCCGACTGCGAAGTGCCGGCCCGATGTGGGCGAGGGTCGATGCGTTCTGCTGGTGGAACGTGAAGTACTCTCGATCCGACACGCCCGGACCGCGGGTCAAATCATCGAACGACGTCACGACCCACTGCCCTTGCTTGTCGAACAGAAATATCCCGTGCAATTGGTCGAGCGCCTGCACCCGCCGGGCGAAGACTTTCTGCAAGCGTGGCTTTTGTGCCGCGCCGTAGCCATCGACCTGAATCCAGTCCACCAGACTGGTCAACACCAGGTCGGCTTTCATAAAGGTGTCTTCGGCCTGCTGTGCCATGGCGCGAGCCAGGTTCGAAGACGCGACTTGCGCCACATCCAGCGCGTGGCGCCGCGATTGCTCCAGTTGCAGATAAAGCAGACCACAGAGACAGAGGCACACCGTCGCGATAAACAGCACCGCTGCCTTGAGCAGAGATAACCGTTTCAAAGCGCCGTCCGAAGTTTGCTGCGGGTCTTGAGTGAGGATAGGCAAAAGCTCGTCCTGTAAGGGCAAGGCATGGGCAAAGGCCCAAAGCCCTTAATTTTTGTGAGCTTAGTCTACGCGGGGGTGAGGGGCAATTGTCCTTTGGCTAGCCGCCGCATCGCACTGTGCAAATGCGCGCGAGCACTTTCGGCATCGCCCAGGCGCATTTGCTCGTAGGCCCGCTGGGCAATGTCGTGGGGCACCGGTTTGAGTTCGCGCTGGGTCGCCATGGCCATCAGTTGCACTTGCGCGGCACGCTCCAGATAGTACAAATCATCCCAGGCTTCGGCGATGGTCGGCCCGGCGACAATCACCCCGTGGTTCTTGAGGAACAGGATGTCGGCGTTGCCCATGACACTGGCGATCCGGTCGCCTTCGGAATCATCGAGGGCCAGGCCGTTGTAGTTTTCGTCCACCGCCGTGCGGCCGTAAAATTTCAGCGCCGTCTGGCCCAACCACAGCAGCGGGGGACCTTGCAGCAAGCACAACGCCGTGGCGTGAGGCATATGAGTGTGGAACGCCACTTTCACCCTCGGCAGCTGTTTGTGCAGTCGGGCATGGATGTAAAACGCAGTCGCCTCGGGCTGCCCTTCGCCGTCCACGACATTGCCGTGGAAGTCGCACACCAGCAGATTCTGCGCCGTCACCTCGGCGAATGCGTACCCGTAGGGATTCACAAAAAACAGATCATCCCGGCCCGGCACCATCGCCGAAAAATGGTTACAGATGCCCTCCTCCAGGCCATGCAGCGCGGCCAGTTGAAAACACGCGGCCAACTCGGTGCGGGCGGTGATGACGGCTAGTGAATCCAGGTTGAGATCGGCATAACGCGCGGAACGCGAACCGCCTGCAAGGGTGTGGGCCATGGCGAGGTCTCCGTGTTTTTACCAGCCGAGGGATGTGAACAAAGGTACAACCTGATCCAGCGTGCTCAATATCGCATCGGGTCGGTAGTCCGGCAGCAATTGCCGACCCGTGCCACGGTCAATCCACACGCAGCGAAAGTGCATGTCTCGGGCAGCGGCGTGATCCAGTGTCGGGCTGGCGCAGATGTGGACCACTTGATCCCGGCTGACACCAAGCTGCTCGTGAGCGTAGTCAAACAGTCGCGGATTCGGCTTGTAGGCCCCGGCCTGTTGCGCAGTGATGACCCGATCGATATGTCCGCCGAGCTGCGCAACGTTGCCGGCGATGATGTCGTCGTCGGTGTTAGAGACGATGCACAGTTTGAAACCCATCGCCTTGAGTTTCGCGAGGGTCTCGATCACTTCAGGGAACGGCGGCATCCGCGGAATCGCCCCGGCCAACCGCTGACTGTCTTCGGGCAGGCTCGCCAAGCCCAGCTCCTCCAGAGCGAGCTGCAACCCGAGCGTGCTCAGTTGGCGAAACGAGCGATGCGGCGGGATCTGCTCCAGCCGGTGTTCATGCCGGTCGTAGACCTCGATGAGGCGATCGGCTTCAACGCTGTGGTCGCCCTTGTCGTGCAGGATCTCAGCGACCACGGCCTTGAGGCCTTCATCCCACTGGATCAACGTGCCGTAACAATCGAAGGTCAGCCATTCGGGGCGCGGGGTATTTTTGAGTGTCATGTTTGTATCCTCTGAACGGTGATCTTCAGATTACGAGCCGTCAGTGATAGTGTGAAATTAAATTAATATCGACTAGTCAGTCGAAAATCAAATATCAAGGAGGTCACCATGCTTGATCTTGAATTGCTCAAGACCTTCGTCTGCGTGGTCGATGAAGGCAGCTTCACCCGCGCCGCCGAACGTGTGCATCGAACCCAATCCACCGTGAGCCAACAGGTTCGCAAACTGGAAGAATTGGTCGGTCATCCCCTGCTCCTGCGCGACCGTACCGGGCAGAACGTCAACGTCACCGAGCATGGCGAACTGCTGATTCACTACGCCCGACGCTTGCTGGCCCTGTCTTCTGAAGCGGTTGAAGCCTTGGCCTGCGACCTGGATCTGGAGATCCTGCGCATCGGCGTGCCGGAGGACTTTGATGCGCGGCGTATGGCGCTGATCCTCGCCGGCTTCAATCGCGCCAGACCGCAAGCCCGGCTGGATACGGTCAGCGGCATGAGCACGGATCTGAAGCAAAAACTCGCATCGGGTGAGATCGACATCGCCCTGGTCAAACGCGAACCGGACAGCGGACCATGCTGGGCGGCGTGGCCGGAAGTGCTGGTGTGGGTCAAAGGCGCGGGGGTCGACTCGGCCAACGGCGTGTTGCCATTGGCGTTGTTTCCACAAGGGTGCATTTATCGCCAGCGAGCGATCCGCTTGCTGGACGTGGCACAGCGCCCCTGGCGTGTTGCGTTTGGCAGCCATAGCTTGACCGGAATCCAGGCGGCGGTGGCTTCGGGGTTGGGGATTTCCGTACTGCCGGCTTCGGCGGTGTTGCCGGAGCACAGCGTGTGCACCGATCTGCCGGAGTTGCCGCCGACGGAGTTGGCGTTGATCAGCCGCGAGGGCGCGTTGACGGGGTTGCAGCGGGATCTGGTGGAGTTTTTGCGGGAGGAGTTGGCGGTCTTGGGCAACTGAGTGTGAGTAGAAATGATTTGTCACGCTTGTGTCGCTGACATGACGCAGGGCAAAGCCCGGATGGCAGTGAAGGAGCTACGATTACTCTTACATCACGACAGGGAATAGAAATGAGTAAGGCAGACGAACTCGCGGCGAAGCTGAAACAGACCCGGTCTACCAGCGCAGATCAGATGATCGACAGTTGGCCCGGCCAAGTCTACGGGTTATATGAGCAGATCGAGGCGTGGCTGAAGCCGCTGACTGAGGTAGGCCTGATTCTGCGACGCAATCCGACACATGTCTTCGAGTGCGATTCAGAAGGTGCGACTTTCGATTACGCGATCGACCAGCTTCTGATCGAAGGCAATGAGCACTGCATCATCTTCGACCCTGTTGCGCGCTTCACTGAAGATGGCGCTGGGCGTGTCGAGATTCACTCGACAGACAAAGAACTCGCGCTGTTGCGCACAGTGGACGAGCATGGCGAGACGCATTGGTGGTTGCAGGTGATTGAGCAGGCCGGACAGCAACTGGATGCGGTTGCGTTGACGGAGAGCAGTCTACTTTCGGTGGTGCAGGAAGGTATGCAGCTTTAACACCCAGACGAACAACGAAGACAGATCACCAAAACCAAGGGGACGGACTTACTATCAAGTCCAATCCCCTACTGCCGCGCCGGTCCCGTCGCCACCACCGATCCCACCGCCGAATGCAAATCCAGTACTGGCAGCGGCGACGGCCGATTCAGCGCGCGCAACACCGGCGCATCGTAGCCGTACACATCAGGCTTGAACGCCACTCGCCCGTCGCTGCCCAAATCCACGGTCCAGTACGCCAGCAACACCGGCACTTTCACCGGAAGCCGAATGTTCTCGGTCTTGCCGCTGGCCAACTGCTTTTGAATACCTTCGCTGTTCCACCGGACCGGGTCGTTGAACAACAACTCCACAAGCTGCAGCGGATTCTCTACCCGAATGCAGCCCGAGCTGGTTGCGCGGACGGTTTTGGCAAACAACTCGCGGTGCGGCGTGTCGTGGAGGTAAATCGCATAGTCGTTGGGAAAGCGGATCACCACCTGGCCCAACGAACTGTCAGGCCCGGCATCCTGACGCAGCGTGAGGCCGCGCGGGTTGCTCCAGTCGACGGTCGACGGGTCGAGCACATTGCCTTCGCGATCCAGCACTCTAATGCGGTTGGCCGCGAGGTAGCCGGGATTGCTCTGCACCTTCGGCAGCATATCTTCCTTGAGGATCGTTGGCGGTACGGTCCAGGTCGGGTTAAACGTGATGTAAGTAATCTGCGCCTGGAAGATTGGGGTATTGCGCGCCGCTTTACCGACCTGCACCCGGGATCGCCAGATCGGCAGGCCATCGCGGTACATCGCCACTTTGTAGCCGGCGATATCGACGATAACGAACGTGCCCTGGAGTTTGTAGAGCAGCCAACGTGCGCGCTCCATGTTCACGCGGACCTGGTCGATGCGCGCATCAACCGGCACGTTCAGCGCTGCCAGTGTTGTCGCCCCTGCCATGCCGTCCGCACTCAGGTATTGCTCGTTCTGATACTTTTTCACCGCTGCGGTGACGGCCCCGTCGTACTGGGTGCCGTGGATCAATCGCGGATCGAGAAAACCGGCCGCGACCATCCTCGCGCGCAATTGCGCGACCGCCGGTTCATCCATGCCCGGTTTGAGCGAATGATCGACCACCACTTTCGGCCAGCCGCCCCGGTCCCGAATGCCGCGCAATTGCGCCAAGGCCTGACGCAAACCGACGTACACCGCTTCTTGCGGCGGTGCCTGGGCAAAAGCCTTGGCCACGTCGTGATTGTCGAGTGCGGCGAAGAAAGCATTGACGTCGTCACGTGGATCGACGCCATTCGAATCAAAATTCCAGTGAATGTCGAGCCGCGAAGGGTCGACCTTGCCCCGCCGCAACTGCAGCAGCGCGGTGATAAACGTATGCGTGGTCGCCATATCGAACGCCGCCCGCTGCTCGGGCGTCACCGGTGTCGTCTGCATCGTGGTTTGCGACCGGACCAATTCATCGATATGAAAGTCCGCCGGGGTCAAGCCGTCGGCCTCAGTCGCGTTCAGGCTGGCGATCAATTGCGCGACATCGCTGTCATTGGTCCACGCCGCGCGGTAGGCACGATGCGTATAAAAATCCATGACCAGACGGCTGACATCCACCCGCCGATTGCGTGGTGCGGTCAGCAGCGGCGGAAATGCAGTTTTCAGCGGTTCAAGCGAGGCCTGAATCGCTTGACCGACGTTATCGTCCGCTGCGGCCTCGATTGTGGAGGTAGGTGCATTTAGCGGCTCAATCGACGACGTTTCCGCAAGTGCTGTGCCGCTTATCAGAAAGCCCATAAAAAATACGCGGCTTATGACGAATAACCTTGTTAAAAGCACCATGAATAATCCTTAATCCCCCGCATTCAACAGCTAGCTTCCCACGCACTGCTAGACTCGAACTTAACATGATGAGACATCTATATGGCGCCACTACGTTTTGGCTATCTACTTTCGGCCCTGCTACTGACTGCAATGTCCGTACCGTCAGCCTACGCCGATTCGCTCGCGGCCGCCCTCATCAAAGCGGCCCCGAAAGCTAACGCCAACGTCATCAACCTCGCCGTTCGCGCCTCGCAATGCAGCATCGCTCAAGGCAAAGCTCCTGTCCAAAGACTTGCGGTTATTGATTATTCCCTGCCTTCGACCGAGCAACGTTTATGGGTGTTCGATTTAAAGAAGCGCAAGTTGCTGTTTCATGAACTGGTCGCCCATGGACGCAATAGCGGCGAAAACATGGCCGTCAACTTCTCCAACCAGAATGAAAGCTTCGCCACCAGCCTCGGGTTGTATCGCACCCAGCAGAGCTATGTCGGACAGAACGGTTACTCGCTACGCATGGAAGGCCTTGAGCCGGGTTTCAATGACAACGCGTTTGACCGGGCCATCGTGATTCATGGCGCGCCTTATGTGAGTCCGGTCCTGGCCCGTGCGAATGGGCGGATTGGCAGGAGCCTCGGTTGCCCGGCGGTCAGACCGGCGGTTGCTCGTCGGCTGATTGATTCGATGAAGGGTGGGCAGCTGTTGTTTTCTTACTATCCGGATCAGCGTTGGTTGAAGTCTTCCTCGTATATCAATTGTGGCAGCGGCACGGTGGCGTCAACCTCCAACACCACTGTCCGCAAGTGAACAACGTGTGAGGCTTGCAGAACGGTAATCGCCGCCTCTGCTTCTGAAAGGCACTAAACACGACAAAGGGCGCCCGCCAAGGAGCGCCCTTTTTCATTTTCGGCCTATGCGCTTCTAGCTATTACACTCAATGCCGCTTCAACCCCACTCCATCACTAAAGCCCGACAAAAATGAAAACCATAAAAAGCACAATGATGCTCAGCGGCCTGTTCGCTCTAAGTGTTGGCATTCAAGCCCAGGAAAGCGCCTCGCATCTGGACAGCATCATCCAGCAAGGCCAACTGCGCGTGTGTACGACGGGCGACTACAAACCCTATACCTCCAAAGCCGAGGACGGCGAATACTCGGGGATCGACATCGCCATGGCCCGCTCATTGGCCGACAGCCTGGGCGTCAAGGTTGAGTGGGTGCAGACCACGTGGAAAACGCTGATGCCCGACATGCTGGCCGGCAAATGCGACATCGGCGTGGGCGGCATCTCGGTCACCCTGGAACGCCAGAAAAAAGCGTTTTTCAGCACCACACTGGATGTCGACGGCAAAATCCCGTTAGTCCGTTGCGAAGATCAGGCGCTGTACCAGACCGTCGAACAAATCAACCAGCCTTCGGTTCGCTTGGTTGAACCGGCCGGTGGCACCAACGAAGCGTTTGTCCACGCGTTTCTGCCCAAGGCGAAATTGAGCCTTCACGACAACGTGACGATCTTTCAGGAGCTGCTGAATAAGAAGGCTGACGTGATGATTACCGACGCGTCGGAAGCGCTGTATCAGCAGAAACTTAAACCCGGGTTGTGCGCGGTTAACCCGAGCCAATTCATGCAATACGGTGAGAAGGCCTACTTGCTGCCACGCGATGACATGACCTGGAAGTTGTATGTCGACCAATGGCTGCACCTGGCCAAGGTGACCGGCAACTACCAGAAAGTCCTCAGCCAATGGATAGCAACGCCCGCCCCCAAATAACCGCCACATCCACGATTCAGGTAGCCGCTGGCGAAGCCTGCGTCAGGCTGCAAAGCAGTCGCAAAATCAGCACCCACGGTGCATCAGATAACAACGCGCCCCGACGCAAACATCTTCCGTCGGGGCGTCACGCCTTAGTCTTCGTGCAGCAACCTCGAGCTGTACGCGCTGAAATTGCTACCGATCGCGCTTCCGCCGAGGCTCAACTTGTTGGCGCCATGGCCATCGAACGATTGGCAGCCTCCTGAAAAACAGGTGTTGGTGCTGACGCCTGAGCAGGCGCTTAAAAGCAGAGCGCTGGTGATCATCACGACTTTGAAGAGGCTTAAAATCATTTTTCAGGTTCCTGAAGACTGGGAGCGTGGAGATACAGTGGTTGCTCCTCATCCTAGGCTGCGAATCGTTAGGCGTTATGAAGCTTGGCTGGGCAACAGGTTTGGTAAAGCTGCAGCTGTTCTTGTCATACGATCAACTCCCCGCCCGACACTCTTCCCAAACCCACGCATCAACTGCTTCAACATCAACGCCTCGCACCAGCGATCTGTAATGTCGCACCCATCGCGCCAGCAGCGCCATCCGCGGAGTCCATTACCCCGCCATTGCCAAAGCCTTGTCCGGCATGAGATAGCCGGTGTCGTCGGGGATCGAGGGCCAGCAGCAACAGCGAAGGCACTCAAACATTTTCGGCAAACGCTCACGCAGGAAAGGAAAATTCCTACAAATCCACTAGCTTTGCCAAAAAACAAACCCCGCTAACAGTCAACCTATTGACGCCACCCCACTCAAGAAATCGTTTTGTACACTTTACTCACCACCGCTCGATAGACGATGATAGAGAGCAAGTCTTAATAATGGCGTAGTGGCATAAAAAACCGGGATACCTTTGCATCACACGGAATTACGCCAACTCGCTGGCGCCAATATATTGACATGCCGCGTAAACACGTACATTGCCCCGAAAACGCCCGTAACAAATCAAGAACCGCACAATACAAGGGACACCAGTACTACTTCGGAATGAATATAGGAAATATCTAACGAGAGGTGTGCGAGATGCGCAAGACGTACAGTACTGAGTGGCTGAATTTATCATTTAGATCAACTTTTTTATTAATTTGATGGCGATGAATGAGGCTGAAACGCTTAAAAGACTTCAAACCAGCCTCAAGACAATATATCCCTAACATAGTGCGTGATTGGTAATTAACTATATGAGCAACACCAAAAACAGTCTTGCCATTGCAACCGCAGCCGGCATCTCTATTTGCCTTATACAAGAAAGTGGCTTCTTCTTTTATGTCGCCATCGCGGGCATTATTTCGCTCATAATTATGGCGTCATTTTCACCGTGGCTGGGATTGCTTGCGTTATTCCCTATTGTCTTTGCCCTGCCACCTGCGCCAACCTCGATTGGTGTAACAGAACTTTCATTTATCGCACTTTTAGGCGTAGTTTTTATTGGCGCTTTTTTACAGCTTTTACGTTCTAGCGATACTCGCTCAACATTAAAATTTTGTAGCTTTGTCTTATTGGCAGGGCTTTTCGTCTTAGCGATAAACTTAATCGTTGCCATGAAAAATGGTGTCCCACTTGTGGACTGGGTCAGGGGCGCAATTCCGTTTATCTTCATCTATCAGTTGCTACCTGTCACGGTGCTTGTCGGTGGTGACGAGAACAAGATTCACTGGCTTGGTGCCTCAATCGCCACGCTTATATTTATGTTGGCTGGCTTTATTGTTTTTTATTATTTTTACTACGATGTATGGCAACCTTATTGGATCGTTTCGACAGAGGGTCAAACCCAGGGCGGCATGGAGCTTACGGCGAAGGCTGGCGGGAGCTTTGTGAAGGTTGATGCCGGAGGAGTGACAATCAGTGGTGCGCAGGTCAAGACCAACTCAGGCGGATCGCCAGGTGTTGGCACGGGCATTCAGATATTGGGGCCTCTTTTGCCTGGTCAGGCCGATAAGGACAAGTTCGGGAAATTGCTCGAAAATGCCCCTCGCAGTCACAAAGCACGGTATTTGCTTCAGGACGAAAAAACAGGCGAACCGTTAGTAGGAAGCCCTTACACATTGAGGCTGGCCGACGGCACGCGTATCGCCGGTTACACCAACGAAGAAGGGAAGACCTTTCAGGCCCATAGCACCGACCCGGCCGAAGTGGAGTTGTTGACACCTCTTCGTAAGCCGGAGCCTGAAGAGCAATTGATCAGGGCGGGTGAAAGCGCTCCAAAGGAAATGACCCTGGATTTCAAAAACGCCAACTCGGAGGGCTGATACATGGCAGTCATGCAACCACCTCAAACGCCGCAGGGCTGCACCAACACCAGCATTGAAGGCACGATCAAACAGGCTCCACTACCCAACCCGGACAACAAGCCTTACTTGATGGAAAAAGCGAATTACGCTTCGAGGTTTCCGAAGTTATCTATCAAGAAGGCAAAGGACGGTGGCGTCACAGTTTTGGAGCTCAAACAACTTGTTATGAGTGGGTTGATCCGGGCGGACGAGTACCGCTGGGATTTTCTCTGGGACTACAAAGCGGAAGTCTGCTTTGACATGGCATCCCTTCCACCCAAACCATTTCTGAGCTCCTCGTGGTTCAGCGAAGATGAGAAGCCCGATCCACTGCGGCGCCATACCTTATTCCCATTTCCCAAAGGTTCGGTCAAAGGCTTACTGCGACGCCCGGACGTCATCATCGTAAAAAATCGGAGTATTCGCTGGCCGGGACAGGCCGGCCCTGATCATCAGGGTATAGCTCACGCGAGTAATCTAGAACTTTTAGTGGAAGTGAAATTTCCAGGGGACGTGCTTGGAATGGCTCAAAGGGAGGCCTATCTGGATATCGCAGGGGGGGCAAACCGATTCTCTGTTTTGGAAATCAGCGACTGCCGCGATGATGGTGATCGTGAACGAGATCGCCAGTACAACAGAGAGCACAAGCCAACGGGAGAGTTCAACCCTTTACAATGGCCGGTGTTATTACCCCCCAGAAGCCCTGATGAGACGCCAAGGCCTGCCCCTGTTCCAGTACCCGCGTATGGCCCCACACCGACGCCCCGGCCTGCGCATGTTGAAAGCTGGACTCAGCAGGTTCAGGAGGCCGTAGATGGCCTTCTAGAACAAGGAGCCCAAGGTATTCGGAAACTTTCTCAGGAAGTACAACAACATCTCGAAGACGCTGCAACATGGATCGGTGTTAAAGGTGAATGGGTTCGACGCGAATCACAAAAAGCCTGGGAGTGGGTCAGTGAAACGGGGGCTCAAGTTATTCGCTGGACAGATGAACAATTGAGAGCCATCTGGAAAGAAGTCCAGCACTTTACAGACATGAACCTCGACATGCTTCGGCGAGTCGATTGGGTACAAATTTTGATCGATTTGGGGATTTTAGCTGTTGAGGTAGTAATCGTGTTTGCCATCGGAGCAGCCGTTGTAGCAATGGGTATTCCAGCAACCCTCCTTGCCGGTCTGATGGTTATTGTGCGCTTGGCTCAGGCTTCGTGGCTCTTATTAGCCAGCATTTTGAGTGGTGTAGCGATTAATACAGCAGCTGCTGCCGGATAGAAGAGATGACTATGAATGCATTGGGAAAATTGACTAAGCAAGCCCCAGATTTGGTCTTTGAGTTGCCGGATAACACACCAGTCGTCAGGCTGGGGCTGATCGCTACGGTGTATTTCAAAGAAGGTTATTTGCTTGAAAACAAGAAAAAAGTCATGGAGTGCTTCGACCGCTTCAAGGAAGAATTTGGTCAACATCTAAAAGGGGAATTTGATGGTCGCTATAAAAAACTGACCGACGATAATTTCAAAAAAACGACTCTAAAGATTCTTGGAACTGATTCGAACGAACAATATGAATGGCACATTAGCAGTGCTCCGACCGCAAATGAAGCCGCTGAGTACAGCCTTTCGGCATTGAATTCTTTCGAAGTCCATGGCGACCAGAAACGCTCTTATCTGAAGCTCACTTTGCCTTGGGCTTTTTTGCAGGAAGCTGATGGCGCTGCTCGATATCAGAACTGGCTGATTTACCTCTCTAAGCAGGTTAGGGCTGAACATGGTTATGGCGGCCTTTCCAGCGTTCTACCCTATGACTTCGATAGCTACATGCCTATGGAGTTTCAGCTTGCTCAGCAGTTCTCCGGACTTGAAGTGGACTCTATGGTGCACAACTTTAAGCGAGAACTGCTCGATCACATTAAGGGCGTGAACTGGTACACCGTTCTTGGAAAGCAGTTTGTGGAGCGGCTCGGGGGCGAAGACCGACTACGTCATGCTTTTGGTGGGCTTGGCGATGTAGAAGTATTGAGTTACGAGAACGGACTGATCATCCGCGCGGGTGACCTCCCCCAGCTGGGCGCAGAAAACGAACAGCTTCCCTCTGCCTATGTGGCGGTCAATCGAGTTGTAAAATCGTTGCGCATCCCTAATCCAGATCAACTGCACACCTACTCTCCTTACGGAAACTGCTTCGAAGAAGACAGCACCGCCCGCTGGTACGCTCGCTTCGACCAAGAAGATAGTCAATCAAAAACTCCCGCACGCCTTGAAGCCGGTCAGCCATGCAGCGTGGCAGGTTACTGGTTCAGTCCAGCTCAATCCGACTCCCGACGTTATTTCAATCAGGGAGAAATCCTGCCGAGTTTCAGCGGCTCAAGCTGGGGTGATACGCTTTGGTATTGGTCGGGTGAGAAGTAACACAATGGCGGTTGCCGGTCAGAGGTCACTTCCGAAGGCTGGCAACGCGTCGCCATACCCGCTAGCGAATTTTTAACGGCCTAGTACGTTGAAATGCATCCGAGTCAAAGCAGCAAGAGGTTGATCGGGGCGACGCGGTTGCCCAAGCTCCGTAACCGTCCGGCGAAGTCACCTAAGGACGCCTATGCCGCTGTCGATCAACAGGTGCCGGTAATCGTATCCGTCCGGCCTAGTCCTCTACTCAAGTATTGCCAAGGGTCTGGTGTGAAATTGGCAATAGCGAGCACAAGCGGTTCCTATCGACGATCTTTATCCTTGCCCGTTTATGCTCCGACGGCGAGATGGCATTACGTAAAACGAATGTTCTTTGCGCTTTGGTTTTATCGCCTCGTGTGTCCGATCAATGCGCGGCTCGATAACTTTCTGATACTCGATTGTTGAGGCCTGCCCGTCGGGGACAACTGTCGTAAACCAAGCCCCGTCTATCGACGGATCTTGACCATGCGGGCTTCCATTCTGCACGCCTGCGCGCTCCGCTTGCACGATAACCGGCATCATCTCCTATCGGCGGCATGAACCACGCAACTCACAAATGGGGGAAAGTCGTTGTATCTCCGCGCAGCCTGGGGGAAGACGGCCTTGATAACCATGAAATCGTTTCAACAAACGGCGTTCACTGCTTAAGGGTATGCTCTTAAAATATTGTTTTCTCGTCGGAAAATCTCCGAGACGCGCCCTTTTCTCCTTGACCACCCCAGTCCCATGGTCTTCATTTCTCGCTACCACCCAGGAGAGAAGCCAACATGACATTTTCATCTCTGTTCCACCGCGAGAGCACTCCCGTAGCACTCGAAAATACTCTCCACTACGTTGTGTTCAGCACTCTGCAGTGGAAAACCCCGAATCTTGATGTGATGACACGGGCAGCCAAGCAGCGCTTCGCAGTCCTGTACAACCAGCCCCTAGAGCACAGCTTCGTCATGGATACCCTTGAGCAAGCGCACATCCAAGGCGCCATGTCTGGGGTGAAGGTGGTAGCCGTTCACAAAAACTCGCTCTATCTCTTTTTGAGCGACGATGTGGCGGGCCCAACCTTCCCTGCAATTGAGTCCCTGTGGACTCCAATCAGAAAGCTAGATCTCAATCGGCGATTGGAAGTGGATTTCGCGTGTGAGAACGAAGTCTATTCAGGCCGCTCCGATTACGCGTTTTGGCCAGCTGTCAAAGAAGTCCTTGAGTCGAATACTTTGGGGATTGAGCAATACCAGGTGCCTGTTCTCCATGACTGCTCAGAAGAGGTGCTCTACGGTGATGATCTGGAATCTCACGCACTTCATGTAGATATCCGCCAGTCCTTCACTTCAGAACCAGCGGCGCCCACTCAGCTCTGCTCGGAGGTAGTGGCATCTGTAGCTTCCATGTTGGGCCACACCAACTATCTGATGACGGAATGCTACTGCCGCCCATTTCATAAAAAGCCGGACGTATAAGGCCTCAGTAGGGCTGACCTTGCGGCATGGCGGCGCGGAGCGACCTCCGCAGTGACGATCATCAAAGTCCCTTCGCTAAAACGGTGTCCATCATGATCTATTCCCGCTGGCTTTATACCGAGCATGAGCAACCTCACCATGATGATGGTGAGGGTGCGTACACGATTTTTTCTACACAGCAATTATTCGTCGCTGACTGCATGGCACTTGATGTTGTGTGAATTCAAAAATTCGCTGTGCTGTGGGAAGGTCTACCCGACACCAGGGTGATCGATTTGATCGAGCAGTCGATTATCTTGGCCGTTCTCTCCCCAGTGAAGCTGTTGAATGCCTCCAAAGGAATGCTTGTCGTGGTGTATGACTCCAGGTTAGTCGGTGAGACTTACGAGTTGTTTCACCTCGCCTGGGCGAAAATTGCTGCCGGTGCGATGTACGATGAATGGACTGTGCTGCTGATCAAAGATACGGATGCAGGGTTCGGTCTTGATGGGGGCAGGATCTTCCGAGAATTCGCTCGCGGCATCTTGGACAACAACGAGATCGGAATCGTGGAGTTTACGCCTGACATGTTCCTGTTCAAGGATGACTGGACGCCTGAAAATGTCTTCGGGTCAGGCTTTCGTGAGGAAGCGGAGGCCAGGTCGAAACAGCTGCGAGAAGGGCCAGATCTATTTGACGATGACTTGGATTCGTGGCGAGAGTCGACCACCGCTCCATAGCACTAGCCTATTAACGTTACGGGCCTGCCCCCGCGCTTGAACAGCAAGGTGGCGATAACATATTTCAGGCTGTCTTTTGCGTGCCCTGGCGGGCCGGCTGTCGTGAACCAGGCCCGGCGATTCTCGCCGTAGTCCTGGCCCTGCGGGCTTCCATACTCACGCCTGCGCGCTCCGCTTGCCCTCCGGTTCAAATACAGGTACTGCGTTGGCTGTATGAGGATAAAATCGTTGTTGTTGGCACATCTGAACAGCAGATGACGCCGTTGGCCGTTGTAGAGCGAATCAGTGAACAAATGTATTGAGCTACCGGAGGAAGTGTGGGGAATCTAATAGCCTTGACACGGAATAACGTTCACGAGCTCGACGCTATCGAGCGCTTCGCCTCGTTTCTTGGTACCAACCGCTTCGGTGCTCTGGCTTTGCACTTAGTTTACGAATATCCGGTCAAAATCGAAGAACCCTACCAATCCATACCTAGACTGCGTGACAGCTCCGTCATAGGCATGAGTGACTCTCCGTTTGAGGTGCTGCGCGTTGTTTGCGAAGTCGTCATTAGCCGAGTTCCTGAGCTGCTGCGGATACTGTCATACCGTTATCGACACGAGAGTCGCGTGACCGTCCCCCATGGGCTTTGGCTGGCTCTTCTAGAGCATGCTGAAGGAGATATGTCTCTCATCGAACCTACTAGCTCGCGTGCCCTTGATGGGCGCCTGCCTCCAGATGTTGAAGCCCCATGCCACGAGCTGGTCGCTAAAAACCAGGCGATTCTTGACCAGGATTTTTTACTCGCACGTGAGCGCGAAGGTTTATCAGCCAGCGAGGCCGTGGAGAGCTTAATCGAACACAGACGGGTCACACGCGATAGCGGGCAGGATGCAGAGGTGGACAAGTAGCCTCAAGTCGAGAGGTCGCGGCATTCGTAAGAATCAATCTTCGGTAGTGCCAACACGCCCTGCTTGTTTTACCGAGTGCTATCCACGTTTGTCATGAGCCGCTCTATGCTTCTCTAGATGCGCCATCTCATTCATCCACTCGCTCAGAAACTTTTTCCAGTCACGGGCATATGGCCCTTCTGGGAGTCGCGTCGATCCGACGCTAGCTTGAAAGAAACGCTCCCCCCAAGGCTCGGGGATATTTAGCTCCAGAACTATGTCGATGCCGGAGTGATGACGTTCCACAGGCACAGAATCACGAACCTCAATGAGCTCGAGTGTTTTCTCGGTAGGGGGCGTGGCGTTTCGTTCCTGGTCGTCGAGGTCATCAAGGATGGCCAATGCATCGGATGCCATCGGATCGCCAGGGGGAAGACTGGCAAGCGTCCAGAGAGCTCTTCGCCTAGTGCGTTCAAGCTCGCGGAGTTCCAGACGGTTCATTTCAGCTTCCTCCGGGTTGGTTTGAAGCTGGGCGGCGGTGATGGCGTGCCGCCGTTGGCGGAGGGCTGTCGTGAACCGAGCCATGGCAAAGCCAAGTCTCGGCCCTGCGGGCTTCCATCCCGCACGCCTGCGCGCTCCGCTTGCCCTGTGGTCGCATGGATAGATTCTCTCCAAAGGCGGATGAGAGGCGAAGGAACTTACTCAGCCGTAAACCCGCTGGCTACATATCGTCGGTGAAACATCTCACGACTTTCTAGCGCAGCCCTGTGGGCATCAATTGGTGTCTCGCCTGAATCGGCAGGGTACGTCCCAGGTTGCATCTCGCGGAGACGGACGAGCTCGTCAAAATTAGCCTGAGCATCAGCACGGCGTTTGGCGATGATGGCCTCTGCGATCTCATTGGAAGACGGATCCGGGCCATTTTCCCAGAACCATTGTTTAAGCTCGGAATAGATCTGAAGGTGCCGACTGTCAAAGCCACCGCGATGCTCGTTGATGTCAAACGGATACTGGCCGCTCTCGTACTGGTAGAGAACGAAATCCTGCAGGAGACGCGCCGTTCCGTAGGTGTCGTCGAGCAGAATCTTCTTGTGCAACACGTAGGGTGACTGGGACATCGAGAGGGCCTCACTGCGCTAATTTTACTCAGTCTAGCAATCACGTCTGGAAGCGGGCGTGGCGAAGTTGTCGTTAGCGGCATCCATTATCCTGACACCACCTGTTTTTTGGCGATACGTGCGTCATTGATGTCACGGATGAAATGGCCACGCGTGGTTGGTCTGTAGAGAGAAGAAGGCTCTTCATGGCGGATCACTACAGGGCTGCAGCGGACATGGTTGTGTAATGTCACTGCACCATTATCGATAGTAATACGACCTGCTAGCTGCAAGCTGGACGGGGGAATCCCAGCTTAGCCCCTTTGCCCGACCGGCCAGACCTTGAGGGTGAAGGTCTGACGCAGAAGCCAAAGCCCGATCCAGGGGGCCGTGAACGCGGTGCTCAAAGCCAGCAATGATAGATTTCCAACCGGCACGACAGAGCGCGCCGGTAATTCTCATCGTTACAGTATTATTTTTTAATGGAAACAATTGCGGCTTTGCCACCCTCGAGCCTAAAGGAAAACGATACACGGTCTCCGACAATCAGCCCTGCCAGCTGATTCTCCGTTACGGAAAAAGCCATGGTCATCGGTGGCCATTGCACGGCGGGTACAGCTCCGTGAGAGATGGTCACCGAATGCTTCTTAGTATCTATAGCCTTGATCGTTCCCTCGGCGGTGGCGACTGGAGCCTGTTTTGTTTCCTGCTCCATCTGCATGCCCTCCATACCGTCCACTTTCATGCCCGGCATGTCCTCTGCCAGGGCAGAAAGCGACAGTGTAATTACGGCGCTAGCAACTGCAATCATGGCCAATTTCATACGACTGTTCCTTGAGAGTTGATGGGTTCAACTATGAGGTGCCGGCGACGCATCAGGCGATAGGCTGCCGGAATGACAAATAGGGAAAGCAAGGGTGCCGTGATCATGCCGCCGACCATAGGCGCGGCGATGCGGCTCATCACTTCGCTACCAGTACCGCTGCCCAACAAGATGGGCAAAAGGCCGGCAATGATCACGGCAACGGTCATGGCCTTGGGTCGAACGCGCTGCACAGCGCCTTCGCGAATGGCCGCAACCAGCCCACGCTCAGTGTTGTCGCCGAGGTCTTCACGTTCGGCCCAGGCGTTCTTCAGGTAGAGCAGCATGATCACGCCAAATTCGGCAGAAACACCGGCCAATGCGATAAAGCCGACTCCGGTGGCGACCGACAGGTTGAACCCCAACAGATAGAGGAACCATGCCCCGCCAGTCAGTGCGAATGGCAACGTGGCTATGATCAACAACGCCTCATCGAAGCGGGCAAAAGTCAGGTAGAGCAGCACGAAGATGATCAACAGCGTGGCAGGCACCACCAGTTTGAGGCGTGCGTTAGCCCGTTCCAGAAATTCGAACTGCCCTGAATAACTCAGGCTCATGCCGGGTTGCAACTTGACCTGCTCATTGACGACCTGGCGTAGATCGGCGACCACAGAAGCTATGTCCCGACCACGAACATCGATATACACCCAGCCTGAAGGCCGTGCGTTCTCGCTCTTGAGCATTGGCGGCCCGTCGCTGACCTTGACCTTCGCCACAGTGCCGAGGGTGATCTGGCTGCCTAACGGAGTGTAAATCGGTAATCGCTCCAGGCTGCCGACCGAGTCACGCCACTCACGTGGGTAACGCACGTTAATCGGAAAACGTGCGAGACCTTCAATGGTCTCCCCGACGTTTTCACCGCCGATAGCGCCGGCCACGATGGACTGCACATCAGCGATGTTCAATCCATAGCGAGCGGCAGCCTTTCTGTCGATATCCACGTCAATGTAGCGGCCACCAGTCAGTCGCTCGGCAAGAGCCGAACTGACACCGGGCACGTCTTTGGCCACCCGCTCGACCGCTTGAGTGACAGCATCAATTTCCGTCAAATTGGTACCGGCGACCTTCACTCCAATAGGGCTTTTGATACCCGTAGCCAGCATATCGATACGGTTTCGAATCGGTGGTATCCAGATATTGGTTAGCCCAGGAACTCGTACCACTCGATCCAGTTCCTCCACCAATTTTTCCTGTGTCATGCCTGGGCGCCATTGCTCGTGCGGCTTGAATTGAATGGTGGTTTCGAACATCTCCAGCGGTGCCGGATCGGTAGCGGTTTCGGCACGCCCTGCTTTACCGAAGACGTGTTCGACCTCTGGAACTGTCTTGATCAGGCGGTCGGTTTGTTGCAGCAATTGCGCCGCTTTCTGCGCCGACAATCCCGGCAGGGCTGAAGGCATATAGAGCAGGTCGCCCTCGTCCAACGGGGGGAGAAACTCGCCACCCAAGCGCGACATTGGCCATAGCGTACTGACAAAAACCAATAGCGCCACCAGCAGCGTGATCTTTGGTCGACGCAAGACCGCGTCCAGAGCGGGCTGGTAGATCCGGATCAGCCAACGGTTTAGCGGGTTATGTTGCTCAGTGGGGATTCGACCCCGAATCCAATAGCCCATCAGCACTGGCACCAAGGTCACTGACAATCCTGCCGCTGCGGCCATGGCGTAGGTCTTGGTGAAAGCTAATGGGCCGAACAATCGCCCTTCCTGTGCTTCCAGAGTAAAAACCGGAATGAACGACAGGGTGATGATTAACAAACAGAAGAACAGTGCTGGGCCTACCTCCGCTGCCGCTTCAGTCATCACATGCCAATGACGCTCCCCCTTCAGTTCCTCCCCAGGGTTGGCCGCATGCCAGGCCTCGATCTTCTTATGGGCGTTCTCGATCATCACCACGGCGGCATCGACCATGGCGCCGATGGCGATGGCAATCCCACCCAAGGACATGATGTTGGCGTTGATCCCTTGGTAACGCATTACGGTGAAGGCAATCAACACACCAACAGGCAGGGAGATGATCGCCACCAGCGATGAGCGCAAGTGCCAGAGAAAGATCCCGCAAACTAACGCGACGACGATGAACTCTTCGATTAGCTTGTGGCTGAGGTTTTCGATGGCACGGTCGATCAGCTTGCTCCGGTCATAGGTGGTGACGATTTCCACCCCGACCGGTAAACTTTTTTTCAGCTCGTCGAGTTTGGTCTTGACCGCCGCAATGGTCTCGCGAGCATTCTTGCCACTGCGCAAAATTACCACGCCGCCGACGGTCTCACCTTCGCCGTCGAGTTCAGTAATGCCACGCCGCATTTCCGGCCCCAACTGGATCGTGGCGACATCGCCAAGACTCACCGGTACACCTCCAGCACCAAGCTTCAACGGGATAGCACGAAAGTCATTGAGCGTTTTTAGGTAGCCTGAGGCCCGCACAATGAACTCGGTCTCAGCCATCTCCAGCACGGCCCCACCGGTTTCCTGATTGGCCTTGCCTATAGCTTCGGTTACCTCGGCTTGAGTGATACCGAGGCTTGCCAATTTGAGTGGATCGAGTTGAACCTGATACTGCTTGACCATCCCTCCCACGGTGGCGACTTCCGCAACGTTGGGCAGGGTCTTGAGCTCGAACTTTAGGAACCAGTCCTGCAGTGCGCGAAGCTGCGCCAGGTCATGTCCGCCACTGCGATCCACTAATGCGTACTGAAAGATCCAGCCCACGCCCGTTGCATCCGGCCCCAACGCCGGCTTCGCGCTAGCCGGCAACCGACTTTGTATTTGGCTCAGATACTCCAACACCCGCGAGCGGGCCCAGTACAAGTCGGTGCCGTCTTCGAACAGCACATAAACAAAGCTGTCACCGAAGAAGGAATAACCTCGCACGGTCTTTGCCCCCGGTACGGAGAGCATGGTGGTGGCCAACGGATAGGTCACCTGGTTTTCGACAATCTGCGGCGCTTGTCCAGGATAAGGGGTGCGGATGATTACCTGTACATCGGAGAGGTCTGGCAGCGCATCAATGGGCGTACTCTGCACAGACCAAATGCCCCACGCCGTGACAAATAGTGTCGCCAGTAGCACGAGAAATCGGTTGGCTACTGACCAACGAATCAGGGCAGCGATCATGGCTGGCTCCCCGATTTATCCAGGCGTTCAACACGCAAGTCGTCATCGGTTTGGCTCACCGCGATACGAACCTTGTCACCCGCTTTGAGGCCCAGCATGAGAGTCGGATTGGCGAGTGGGAAAGTCATCGTCATGCCAGGCATGCCCAGCGTCTTGAAGGGGCCATGGGCGAGCGTGACTTCTTTGTCGTTGATCTCAACGATCTGCCCATCCGCCTCATGAAAACTGGAGGTTGCTGCGCTGGGCAGTGACTCTTCCTCCGAGCTTGCAACGATGCCCTTAAGACTGGCCTCCGAGTCGAGCAGGAACTGGCCAGACGTAACCACCTTCTGGCCTTCTTCCAGACCTTTCACTATCGCCGTCTTGCCATCGCTTTCCTGCCCGAGGTGCACATCCACTGGACGGTAGCGGCCCACGTCTTCGGCGAGCATCACCAATGCACGTCGGCCAGTGCGAATGACAGCCTCGCTCGGCACCCACAACACACTTTGCCCGGTCGAGCGATTCAGGCGTACCTGCGCAGTCAAACCCGGTCTGAGGCGCCCGTCGGGATTAGGGAGTTCCACCCGCACGCGAAGGGTGCGGCTGTCCGGGTTTGTTTCGGGCAAAATCGCGCTGACTTTGCCTCTAAGCATTGTCCCTGGGAAGGCTGGCAGACGCGCTTCGACCGCCTGCCCCACGGTGATCGATCCGGCATCCGATTCTGGAACGGCCACGGCGAGCCAGACACTGCTCAAGCCATTGACGCGTGCGAGAGTATCGCCAGTAGCCACAGTCATACCCGCACGTACATTCAATTCTTGCAGCACACCGGCAATGGGGCTGGTAAGAGTCAGGTACGGTTGAACCTTACCGCCACGCTCTACCTGAGTAATCAGTGCTGCCGGCATCCCTGTGAGCCGTAGGCGCTGGCGGGCCGCAACCAACAGGTCAGCATCCCCGTTGCGCTTCAGGGCAAGGAACTCTGTCTGAGCAGCAGCCCATTCCGGCACCAAGATATCCGCCAACGTCACGTTGGCTTCGAGCACATCACCCGGAGCATGGGCATAGACCCGCTCCACAAAGCCAGGAGTGCGTGCCTGAATCACAGCGACATCACGCTCGTTAAACGCCAAAACACCTGTTACGTCGAGACTGGAATCAAAGACTCCACGGGTAACTGTCGAAAAACGCAGACCTAGATTCTGCGTCAACCTCGGGTCGATACTGACGGTCGCACGATCTCCTGCGCCACCGGCGTACTGAGGAACCAATTGCATGTCCATGAAGGGGGATTTACCCGGTTTATCAAACTTTTGCTGTGGGTACATTGGGTCGTACCAATACAGGGCCTGGCGTTCGTCCGGTGAATTGAGCGTCTGATCTTGGGAAACAACGGGTACTCCGCTCATGCGCTGATGTGCGAACCAGTAACCCCCGGCTACACCCAGTGCCAGCGAGGTGCCAACCAGCAATGCCCCGTTCCATTTCTTAAGGTTCATTGGCCGGCCTCCCCATAAGCAAAATACAGACGCGCACTGGTCAGCGCTCGCTGCTCTTCCACGTCAATCTGTTTGAGGCGAGCCTCGATGAGCTCTCGTCGGGCAGCAACAACTGAGTTCAAATCGCCCTTGCCTGCGCGAAAACTGGCCATGCTAAGTTCGACCTTTTCCTTGGCTAGCGGCACCAGGCTTTCCTGATTTCGGCGTACAGCACGATTCAGGCGATCATAGTCAGCCAATTCGCTCTCGAGTTGCTGAGTGTGCTCACGTGACAGGGCTTCGCGCTCGGCTTCAAGCTGACTGAGTTCAGCCTGTTTGGCTGCAATCCTAGGGTTTTGGCGAGAGTCCGGAAATAGCGGTAAATCCCATGAAAGCTGCACGCTGACCATGTCGCCGAACTGTCGGCCACGATGCTGATAATCCAGTTCCCAACTCCAGTCCGACTGCTTTTCCGCTTCGGCTTCACGAACCTTGGCTTGCGCTTCACGGGTCATCGGCGCAAACGCTGCCAACTCAGGATGGTGTTGCAGCTTATGGGAGTAGCCTGATGTATCAACTGGCCATTCGGGCAAATCACCTACAGGTTTGTCGTTGGCGGCGGGGCCAATCCAGCGTTTGAGGGCAGCTCGGGCCTGTGCGCGCTGGCGGATCAGATCATCCTGTTGTTCCGCTAGTTGAGCTGCCTCTTGCTTGGGCGTCACCGCATCGACGGGTTGAGCGCGGCCACCGGCAATTTGGGCCCGGACGGTAACGGTCAATAATCGGTTTTCTTTGTAGAAGTCCTGGAACAGCGCATCTTTGCGCTCAACCGCGTAGCTACTGATCCAGGCCAATGCCGTGGACTGGCGTACCTTCAGACGTTCGACTCTACGCTCCGCAGCAGCGCGATCAACAGCAGCATCGGCGACCTCGATGCGCGCTTTGCGCTTGTCGCTATTGGGCATCTCCTGCCTGACCCCGACCATCTGCATGGTCATGAAGTCTTGGTCGATGCTCCAACGATCCGGGCCGCCAATGGGGTAGTTCTGCACACCCACCAATAACTTGGGATCGGGTAATTCACCAGCAGGGATGGCTGCACTGCTGGCAGCCTGAATTTTCGCGTCTTGTGCGGTCAGCGACGGCGCATTGTTTTCGGCCAGCCGCAACGCTTCATCGAGTGTCAATGCGGCAGCGAAGCTCGGCAATGCCAGTACGCTTGCCGCCAGACCGGCCACGAGGGGCCAACCTGTGCAATAGCACTTGGGGTTCATGTTCACGATTCCTGTGATGATCCACTGCGCGCTTCATAAGACATGCACGCAGATATGCCATTCCACTAAAGCGGAATGAGGCTCAGTGTGGTACAGGAATCAAACGCGAGGGGGTCGCCAAACCCCGGACGAGGTCTTTACAGGCAAGGAATCGCTGAAGAATGAAATCACTTCGGGGCTGAATACGGTTACAGGAGGCTTTAAGATCGAGACTTGCAGCATGCCGCCCGACTTGCATTCCTGGCCCGGCTTACAAGGTTTGCCGTGCTCGGAAGGGCTTTTCATATCGCTACAGCAGTCCATCCCCATATCGTCCATCATTGCCATGCCCATCGTCTTCATCGGGCAAGGTTCTGTCGGTGCCTGAACGCCCGCCATCCCGCTGAGGGGAAGCGCCAAGCTAATCACGAAGACGATGCAAAACCGCAGATAGCGTTTCATGGGCTGGAGTGTAGTCGCTGCAAATGGCTCTTACAATTGAACACGTCAGGCCCACGCTGGTAGGCTGATCGTAAAGGTCGTATGGCCTTCTCTGGAGGCACATCCGACGGTGCCGTCATGGGCTTCGACCAGTGACTTGACGATTGCCAAACCTAACCCCGCATTGTTCGTAGCGCCCTCTCTCCGTGCAGGATCGACTCTGTAAAAACGGTCAAACAACCGGGGCAGATGCTCTACCGCTATCAGCTCGCCGGGATTTTCCACTGACAATCTGATCATGCTGCCAGACGGCTCGATTTTCACGGAGATTGTAGAGTCAGGTGGGGTATACCTGAGCGCATTGGACAGCAAATTAGAGATCATCCTATCCAGCATCGTCACGTCACCGTAAACCGCGCCGTGCCCAGAGACTTGTAGCTTTAGTCCTGTGTCGTCTGCCAGCAACTGGTAAAACTCGAAGAGTTTCTCCACGACCGAACGCAACTCGACTTTCGCTTTGGCAGGCAGAACCAGACCGTTGTCCGACTTTGCCAAGAAAAGCATGCCATCAATAATGCTGGAAAGTCGGTTCAGATCCTCCAGGTTGGAATAGAGATTCTCTTCATAATCCTCTGGCGCCCGTTTCTTTGTAAGGATGACCTCGGTATGCGTGCGCAGATTGCTAATAGGAGTACGTAGCTCGTGCGCGATATCGGCTGAAAAGTTAGATAACCGAGCAAATGACTCTTCAAGGCGAGCAAGCATAGCGTTGAACGAAGTGACGAGGAGTTCCAGCTCGCGAGGCACAGAGTCCATCGGGATACGTTCTTTTAGCGATCCGGCTGACATCGACGCGGCGACTTGCGTCACTTGTGCGACCGGCTTCAGCCCGCTGCGCGCCACCAACCACCCTAAACCTGCGCTGATCAAGGCACTAATCGCCAGCCCTATCACCAACCACCAGCGCAAAGTTTCAACGAAATGCATATGGCTTGTGATGTCTAAATTCAGCCACGCGGTCATTGGCTCAGCTTCATTCGCCAAATGAACTTGGGCTTTCATACCTCGATACACATGGCCTCCAGCTGTCCACTCCCACATATCTTTCCCTTGGTCACTCGAGGAGGGAGGTGGATGGCCAACTGAATTTGAAGTCGCGAAAAACGTCTTACCTCCCATCGTGATGATAGAGGCTGAGATTTCCTGGTGTGCACCAAGCAGAGCTTGTAGTTGCAACACAACTTCTGAGGGCGCTGCGGAGCCAGCTTCGCCATCCATTATTTGCCGAATGGATTCGAGCTTTTCCGTCATCGCCTGACGGTCGAGGGCCTTGAAGTGATGCTGGCTGAATCCGTCAAAAGTAAAGCCTGCAACTACCAGCACGGCGACCACGGCACAGACAAACATCATGCTTAAACGGAGGGTAAGAGATGCACGCTTCATTCTGTATCCGGAGCATCTAGCATGTAGCCCATTCCCCTCGCGGTCTGAATCATCTTGGTGTCGAAATCGTCATCGATTTTGGCCCGGAGCCGACGAATCGCGACTTCGATCACGTTGGTATCACTGTCGAAGTTCATATCCCAAACCTGCGATGCGATTAGTGATTTCGGCAAGACTTCTCCCCGACGGCGCATCAGCAGCTCTAGCAGCGAAAATTCCTTGGCAGTAAGATCAATACGTCGACCTGAGCGCGAAGCCCGTCGCTTAAGAAGATCGACCTCCAGATCCCCGATTTTAATAGATGTCTGGTTGGGTACGGCAGCACCACGGCGAAGCAAGCTTCTGACGCGAGCAAGCAACTCGGAAAATGCGAAGGGTTTGACTAGATAATCGTCCGCACCTAACTCCAAGCCTTTGACCCGGTCATCAACTCCGTCCCTGGCCGTCAGAAACAGCACAGGGACTAAACTTCCGCCTGCGCGGACATTACGGATGACTTCCCAGCCATCAATGCCCGGCATCATTACGTCCAGAATTAAGAGATCGTAGGTCTCGCTCAGCGCCTGGTGCAACGCCTCTGTTCCTGTCACAACCCGGTCGACACTGAAGCCAGCTTCCAAGAGGCCTTGCTGTAGATACATTCCGATTTTGGGTTCGTCTTCTGCAACCAAGAGTTTCATGCTTGGGCTCCGGTTTTTCGGTGTTCTAGTGTGCTACCAATCTGACGGCTGTGCGGAAGCTTACGCAAATGTAATTGCCCCAACAGCAAACAGGAAGCACGCAGTCACGACAGGCTCGGGGGCAATTGAGCGGCGGCAGCGAAGATGCGGCTTACAAAAATGTAATCGGGAACCTGACTTTTTGCGCTTAACCTACCTTGCTGGCGGTGCGGAAGCGCTACTCGTGGCGCACGGCCAAGAGCATGCAGAGCAACCGCACAATGACACGTGACGAGGTGCATGGAATGTTCAAACGAAAGCTATCGCTTGCTGTGGGATTGATGATTTGTGGGGTTGTGCAGGCAGCTGAGCCACTCACTATTGATGTACATCGTGACGCGAACTGCAGGTGCTGCAAGGAGTGGGTCAAGCACCTTGAATTGAATGGATTCAAGGTGGTCGACCACGTGGAAAGTAATATGAGCGCTATCAAGCAGAACCTGGGCGTGCCACAGGGACTCGCTTCATGCCATACGGCTGTAATTGACGGCAAATTTGTAGAGGGTCATGTCCCAGCCGATGAAATCAAGAAGCTGAATGGTCGTTCAGACCTCGCAGGAATTGCAGTGCCAGGTATGCCCGCAGGTTCTCCTGGTATGGACTACGGCCAGAATCATCAACCTTACCAAGTTCTGGGGCTCACCAAGGCAGGTGCGCAAGAAGTGGTCGCTGACTACCCCATCAGCCGATAGTCGTTGCTCAGATCTGAGCGCCCTTGGGGCCGCTCGGATCTAGCTCCTGGATCACCCTTGAGCCATCTCGATTGAGGGGCTCAATGTTCCTAGCCAAGCTACCAAGCAAACGATGACGACAGCACAGGTCGATTCGATCACCACACTTTTTCTCAAAGCAGTTGCCGCTAGAGAAAAATCACCGGCCACCACAGACCGCTCTAGTGAAGGGCTCAGGTAAAAACGATTGAGGGTAGCTAGCCCGATCATGCCTACGAAAAGTAGGATCTTCACGAGTAGGAGAATGCCATAGGTACTGGTTACGACTTCGATTACTGTCGGCCCGACAATGAAGAGATAATTAGCGACGCCAGTAACTATGATCGTACCAACAATGAATGCGCCCGCTGTTTCGAATCCCCTGAGCGCTCGCGATAGCACTCGTACCAGTTGCTCCGAATTAGCCCCCCTAATACTCAACATCAGACCGAACGCCGCGAGAGCTCCGATCCATCCGCCAGCGGCAAGTAGGTGCAGAATATCAGCGGCAAAGTGCCAGAATCGCAGGACGCCTTCATCCATCGCCCCGTGACCTGTCCATGGGATTGTCGCTAAGGCAATGCTGCCCGCAATGGTAGCGACCCAGAGACTGCCCGTCGGCCATCGCCTGTTCTGGCTTCCAGCAAAAATCACCACTGCTAGCGAGATCATGCGTGTGACCCAGCTGTAGCCGACCTCAGTCTCGTACAGCATCATTTCCATGTGAGGTCGCAGCTCCGCCCAGTCGGATGCGCCGCTCATATTTTTTGTCATAACTACAAAAGCTGCTATGGACAAAAGCATACCTATAACAGCGGTGCCAGGTAGTAGCGACCCAAAATGCAACAGCGTTCCCGATACACGCTCTTTTCCCCGAAAGCTGTATAGCCCAAAGACGGCGAGACCGAAGAGGAGCATCAGATCCAAATACAGCGCGAGGCGCAGCGCCACGTTAATTGGGTCGCTCATACTTATTTCACTTTGAAGGTGACGCTGCCAGTAATCGGATGGGTATCGGAGGAGACCGCTCGCCATTCGACTTTGTAGGTGCCAGCAGTGAGAGGAGAGGCCGGAGTCAAGATCATGGTTTTAGGATCGTTACTCCCAGCGACGCTGGCTTTCATAGCCATAGGGGAGTGTGACATACCGGGCATTTCCGTCATGACCAACTTAGCTCCGGAAAATTGGGTAACCAAGTTTTCAGAAAAGTGCAGTTCAATCTTCGCAGGAGCTGGGCCGCTCTCGCCTTCAGCCGGGGTCGAAGACAGCAGCTTCGGGTGAGCCTGGGCAACTGCACTGAGCAGAAGACTGGATGAAAGAGCGACGGCCACAACACAGGATTTAAGTACAGACATGCAAGGCTCCCCACAGCGCGTAGCTGTTGTAATGAGGTTAATAATTATTTGGTGCCGCTAACTGTGATTTAGAACCACACCCGGACGCCGAGCACCAGACGTGCTTCGTTATTGTCTTCGCCTTCCTCGCTGGCATAGTCAGCGGTCTTTCCATAAGCCCGATTCCAAGTCACGCCTACATAAGGTGCGAACTCAGGACGGATTTCGTATCGGAGCCGCAAACCGACTTCACTCTCAGACAACCCTGAACCGACTCCACGTTTGGGATCGTTTTTGCCATAGAAATTGAATTCTGCCGTCGGTTGCAATATCAGCTTATTGGTTAGGAGGATGTCGTAGTCCCCTTCCAGCCGAACAGCGGTCTGGCCGCCTTCCCCCAGATAAGCAGTAGCCTGGGCCTCGAAATTGTAGAGCGCCAAGCCCTGGATCCCGAAAGCCGCCCACGTTTGAGGGTCGCCCGGTTTGAAGTCTTGACGAACCCCGCCGACTAAATCCCACCAAGGGCTTATGGAGTGTCCCCATAAAGCTTGAACCTCAGCTTTTTCAGTCTTCCCGTTAGTGCGCTCGCCTTCGGAACGCAACCAAAGACGATCAACATCTCCTCCTATCCAGCCTTGGGCTTCCCAGTTCAGCGCGCTTCCATCGTCGGCGTCCTGCCACTCCAATTTCTCAAATATAGAAAGTGAGTTGAGGGCTGTGTCATGAACCGCGTGACCACCTGGGGACTTATAGACTGCGGCTCTGTCGGCATCGGTTAGCGGCGGTATCGGAGTCCGGCTTTGGGTTTGTGGTTGCTTGGCGGGCTGCATACCCTCCATTTTGCTGTGATCCATGCCCTGCATCTGGCTGTGATCCATACCTTCCATGTTGCCGTGATCCATACCCTGCATCTGCCCGTCTTCGGCACCCTGGCTTGTTTCGGCGGCTGCCGGCAAGACAAAACCAACGGTTAGAGCGACAGTAAATACAGCTGAGTGCATGCGAGTCCCGCAAAAATAATTGCTCATAAGTCGACTCCTTATTCCTCTACACGCACTTCGCGGAACATCCCCATTTCCATGTGGTATAGGAGATGGCAATGATAGGCCCAGCGTCCCAGCGCATCGGCTGTCACTCGGTAGCTGCGCTTTGACCCTGGCGGCATATCAATGGTGTGTTTGCGGACAAGGAATTGCCCGTTTTCATCCTCAAGGTCGCTCCACATGCCATGCAAGTGGATGGGATGAGTCATCATTGTGTCGTTGACGAGAACGATCCGGACTCGCTCGCCATACTTCAGCTTTAACGGCTCGGCGTCTGAAAACTTCACGCCGTTGAAAGACCAGGAAAATTTCTCCATATGGCCGGTCAAGTGCAGTTCGATAGTTCGACTTGGCTCACGGCCATCTGGATCCTCAAACGTGCTCTTTAGGTCAGAGTACGTCAGCACCTTTCGACCATTCTCGCGAAGGCCCATCCCAGGATCATCAAGCTTTGGCGACGTCGACATTGCCTGCATGTCGACGAGAGGATTGTT
>NZ_LT607562.1:0-6760 GCF_900095275.1 Pseudomonas sp. UMAB-40 | reverse complement strand
TGATCCATTCCCGCCATGTTGTCCATGCTGGACATGCCTTGCATAGCGTCATGGTTCATACCTTCCACGGCACCGCCGTCCATGCCTGACATGCCCTCCATTGAGCTGTCCCCCATGCCGGCCATCTTGCTGTGATCCATTCCAGCCATATCGCCCATCGCGCCATGATCCATACCGGCCATACCCATGTCGGCCATGGTGACGAGAGGACGAGGGTCAAGCTCAGGTACTGGAGCGGTCAAGCCAGACCGGACGGCCAAGGTGCCTCTGGCGTACCCCGACCTATCCATCGACTGCGCAAACAGTGTGTAGACGTCCTGAGTTGGTTCGACAATTACATCGAAGGTCTCGGCAGTGGCGATTCTGAACTCGTCTACGCTCACCGGCTTAACATACTGGCCATCGGCAGCCACAACAGTCATCTTCAAACCCGGAATACGGACATCAAAGTAGCTCATGGCTGAGCCATTGATGAACCTCAACCTAAGCTTTTCGCCAGGTTTGAAGGTGCCCGTCCAGTTGGAGTTGGGCGCGTGGCCGTTCATCAAGTAGGTGTACGTCGCGCCACTGACGTCTGCAATGTCAGTGGGATTCATCTTCATTTCGGCCCACATCTTGCGGTCAGCGACGGTGGCTGACCAACCTTTGTCAGCTACGTCATGGATAAAATCACTGACTGTGCGCTTGTGGGTGTTGTAGTAATCAGACTGTTTCTTCAGTGTTTTCATCAGCGAAGCCGGCTCTTCGTCCGTCCAATCGGTAAGCATCACCACAAGGTCGCGGTCATACTCAAAAGGCTCCGGCTCTTTGGCATCGATGACCAGTGGGCCGTATACACCTACCTGTTCTTGGAAACCGGAGTGACTGTGATACCAGTACGTTCCGTTTTGCTTGACCTTGAATTGATAGACATACGTGCCGTTAGGCTCGATCCCATGGAAGCTAAGGCCCGGCACACCGTCCATATTCGCGGGGAGGATAATCCCGTGCCAGTGGATTGATGTCATATCCTTGAGGCGATTCTTGACCCGCAGGGTCACGGTATCGCCCTCACGCCAGCGCAGCTGAGGCCCCGGAATCCCACCATTGATTGTCATGGCAGTCCGGGCATTCCCAGTGATATTTACCGGTGTCTCTCCAATAAAGAGGTCGAACTCTGTACCTGACAGGACATTGGTCTCGCTCATGCGAGGTGCCGCCCATATAGGCGTCTGCCAAAGCCCTAAACCACCGAGAATCCCGCCTGCGGTGAGACCTTTCACAAAGGTGCGCCGAGAAGTTTTGGAATGCATACCGATTCATGTCCCGTCAGTCGGATGTCAGGTGCACGCACGTTGGCGTGTTCCCGAGGGTTCACGCTTTGGATAGCTAGTGCGCTTGATACATTGGAAGATGCCATAAGCCAGCAAACGGGGTGATTACATTTCCGTAAGCTGGGCGGCTCAGCATTGATGCTTCTGCCCTTCAGCCGTGGGCTTTTCCTGTGCAATATCCTCTTGCACTTGCGCTTGTGGGACGGGTTTGGTGGTGGCCATTGCCGTCTCGCGTGCTCGTTCCATGCGCTCAACCGCACGGTCGCCGCCACCTTCGGCAAAGGCCAGGGACGATATAGCCAAACTGAGTGTAAGAATCACAACGTTGGTTGCTTTCATAGTGCATCTCCTTCAAGGAATTGACTCTCGATGAAACCAGAGAGTTTGAGCGTCAGCTCAATGAGGATGATGATGATGATGATGATGATGAGGGGAAGCACCTGTCAGCACGCTTAGCCGGTGATTACACTTTTGACAGCACACGGAGAAACTCAACATCTGAAAGATCGACGGGTGTCGTAAAATTTGACCGCACCACAGAACCGACAGCCGGTTGCATAAATTGATGTAGATCAACCGTGGCACTTCAATGTGGCGTATGTTGAAAAATCAAAATCCGCTAATCAGTACCGGAGATTCTCCATGTTCTGGTTTCGCCATCGTCAACCAACGTTCATACGCCTCGCCATCGTGCTGTGGGTGTTAGCGTTTGGTCTGGCAGCGACCCAGGGATGTCTGGCACAGCCCAGCCACAATCCGGCTACAACTCATGTCTCGCTGATCACCACGCAAGATCACGATAGCCACGACGCCCATGCCCTCGGTTGCCTTCAGCACTGCGCCGATGCGGCAATAGCTGTAAGTCCTTCGTTCCATCTTCAAATATTTGACCTGTTCAGTTGGACGTTTCTGCTCCTTATCCCTGCGTTGCTGATTTTGTATCCCGCCAATCCCTCCGCTTTTGCCTTTCTTGCATTACGGCGCCCTGTACCGGCCAGACCTCCTGCCCGCCTGATTTTCGTCCGTTTCAACGATTAATCCGACCTTCTGCGCGCCGATCTTCGGCGCACTGTCTGACTGCGCCAACCTGGCGCGGCTTGGTATTACCTGAGTTGTCCTGACCCTTTGGAGATTGCCATGCATGCCACATTGAAATTTATCCTCGCCACCCTGCTCGTGAGCAGCCCACTTATCGCCTCGGCAGTCGATGAGCATCACCCCGGGGGGCAGACCGCGCCCGCCAAGACAAGCGAAGCAGCTACGCCGATGCAAAACAATGTCATGACCGAGCAAATGCAAAAAATGCAGGCTGCACACGACAAGGCAGCCGCCGCCAAGACCCCTGCCGAGCGACACGCCGCCATGCAGGAGAGCATGAAGACGATGAAGGACAGCATGGCCATGATGCATAAGAACTGTCATGGCAAGGGCATGGGCATGGGCATGGACGGCAACAAAGACGGCATGGAGATGGGAATGATGGACATGATGATGAAAATGATGGATCAGCAAACAAGCATGATGAACATGCCGATGAGCAAGTGACGCGCACAAGCCTGTAGGCAATGCAGCGACGGTTTTACTTTAGCCAATATGCCAAGGGTAAAACTGCCGCCCGTTGCACCTTTACGACGCATCACTAAACAGCACTCCCTCAGGAGTACAGAACCATGATGAATTCACCATATTCCGCTAACACCTCTCCAACATTTTTGAGGAGCAAACCCGGCATAGCGCTGGGCATGCTGCTGGTGATCGTGCTGTTCTATCTAGCAAGAGAACACTACGGCCATATGCTGGGCTTACTGCCTTACATGATTTTGCTGTTGTGCCCACTGATGCATTTTTTCGGGCACCACCACGGTGGTCACAGTCATCACGGCGAAACCTCAGCCTCAACCAAGGATGCGAACAGGAGTTAGCTCATGCACACCCCTGAGCTTCGTCAAGAGCACGACTTAATACAGAAGTCTGAACCTCAACCCACCGGCTCCCATGATCCGGTATGTGGCATGACCGTCAGTAACGACAGCCAGTTCAGCACGGAGTATGAGGGGCAAAACTACCGGTTCTGCGGCCAGAAATGCCAAACGACCTTCAGGGCAGCACCCGAGCGTTATCGAATATCTCAACTGAAAATCGAACAAGTCCATCAGACAACAGCAGAACCGGTAACGGGTGCCGCTGAATACACATGTCCCATGCATCCGGAAATTCGCCAGATCGGCCCCGGCGTCTGCCCTAAGTGTGGTATGACCTTAGAGCCGGTGATTCCCGAATTAGAGGAGGATGAGAATCCCGAACTTAAGGACTTCACCCGGCGCTTCTGGTGGACATTGCCACTGACAGTGATCGTAACCGTGCTGGCTATGGGTGGCCATGCCCTGGTGCTGTTCCATGGCACCACGCAAAATTGGGTCGAGCTGGGATTGGCTACACCCGTCGTGCTGTGGGCTGGCTGGCCGTTTTATGTGCGTGGTGTGCGTTCGGTGATTCAGCGAAGTCCGAACATGTGGACGCTAATCGGCCTCGGCACGGCGGCGGCTTTCCTTTACAGCGTCGTGGCCACCCTGACCCCCGATGTATTCCCCAACAACTTCATGATGGAGGGCCGCATCGGTGTGTACTTCGAAGCGGCGGCTGTGATCATCTCACTGACCCTTCTCGGCCAGATGCTTGAGCTTAAGGCTCGCTCGCAAACCTCGGCTGCCATCAAGTCGCTGCTTGGACTGGCCCCAAAAACTGCCCGTCGAATCAATGCCGACGGCACGGAAGAAGACATCCCACTGACACACGTACACAGCGGCGACACATTACGTGTGCGTCCGGGCGAAAAAGTGCCTGTCGACGGCCAGGTGTTGCAAGGCGAAAGCGCTGTAGATGAGTCGATGCTCACCGGCGAGCCAATACCGATAATGAAAAGGGCCGGCGACGCGCTGATCGGAGCCACCCTCAACATTCACGGCAGTCTGGTGATGCAGGCGCAGAAGATAGGGTCGGCGACCCTGCTCGCACAGATTGTGCAGATGGTTGTGCAGGCACAGCGCTCAAAAGCGCCGATGCAACGGCTGGCAGACGTGATTGCCAGTTACTTCGTGATCGTTGTGATTGCTATCGCCGCGCTGACTCTACTCGGCTGGGGGCTGTGGGGGCCCGAGCCAAGTTGGGTGTTCGGACTGATCAACGCTGTCGCGGTCATGATCATCGCCTGTCCCTGTGCCCTTGGCCTAGCGACACCGATGTCAGTCATGGTTGCCACCGGCAAGGCTGCTGGCAGCGGCGTATTGTTTCGCGATGCCGCCGCCATCGAAAACCTGCGCAAGATAGACATCTTGATAGTCGACAAAACCGGCACCCTCACTGAAGGTCGACCAGCGTTCCATAGCGTCGAGGCCGTACCCGGATTTACTCAGGATGAAGTGTTGCGCCTGGCCGCAAGTCTCGATCAGGGCAGTGAGCATCCATTGGCCCACGCCATCGTCGAACAGGCTCGTGCCGCAGGGCTAAAACTGATGACACCTGAAACCTTCGAGTCAGCCTCAGGTATTGGTGTAAGCGGTCAGGTCGAGGGTCGTCGCCTGATGCTAGGCAATACCGCGTTGATGCAGGAGGCCGGCGTTTCCACCGAGAGCTTGCAAGTACATGCCGAGAAGCTACGCGGCGACGGTACGAGCATCATGTACCTGGCAGTCAATGGCGCCCTGGCGGGTTTGCTGGCTGTTGCCGACCCCATCAAACCCACCACGAAGCTGGCCGTCGAGCGTCTGCAGGCGGATGGCGTCAAGGTCATCATGGCCACTGGCGACGGCCTTACGACTGCTCGCTCGGTAGCTCGCCAGTTGGGCATCGAGGAGGTGCATGGCGAGGTTAAACCGCAAGATAAAGAACGTCTGGTGGCATCTCTGCAACAAGCCGGACACCGCGTGGCGATGGCCGGCGACGGTATTAATGATGCACCCGCATTGGCTCGCGCTGACGTAGGAATCGCCATGGGCACTGGCACTGACGTGGCGATGAACAGCGCCCAGGTCACCCTGGTCAAAGGCGATCTGCTCGGTATCCTGCGTGCTCGCAGCCTGTCAGTAGCAACGGTGAGAAATATGCACCAGAACCTGACCTTCGCCTTCCTTTACAACGCCATGGGCATCCCACTGGCTGCCGGCTTGTTCTATCCACTTACCGGTCACCTTCTGTCACCGCTCATTGCCGCACTGGCCATGAGCGTGAGCTCGGCGTCGGTGGTATTCAACGCCTTGCGTCTGCGCCAGGCTTCCATTGATTGAGTGAAAACGACCGCTTGACCTTGCCATGGCGGCAAGGTTGAGGATAAGCCAACGCCGCAGAAAAGCCTCATGCGTCAGTCTTTCCATGATCAACTTTATTGTGAGGAGTCACCAATGAAAACTGTTGAACTGCAAGTCCAAGGCATGAGCTGTGGTTCATGTGTCAAACATGTCACCGAAGCGCTGCGCCCACTTGAAGGAGTCAGGGACGTAACAGTGGATCTACAAGCCGGACGGGTGAAGGTCAGCGGCGATTCGGACAGCCATGCGCTGCTTGCAGCCCTTGAGAACGCGGGCTATCCAGCACAGCTGTCGACAGTGGAAAGCGTAGCGAGTAAGAAAACCTCGGGCTGTGGCGGGAACGGCGGCGGTTGCTGCTGTCAGTAAACGTTACTCGCATGAATATCGGTCTGCGTAACGCTTTGTTCACGACACTGCTCATGACCAGAGCGGCATTAGCCGCTGAAGTCATCAACGTTTAACCAACCCTGCTTGCGTCTGATAATCCTGAGTCGCTTTAGTCAGATGCTTGAACCGTCGTCATCAGAGATATTCCTTCTCTTCGCGAATGTCGACCTCGCCCATCACTCCTAAGTAGATCTTGCGACAAGGGATCTTGGTGATGAATCCGCTTTCGAAAAGCATCCCAGGTATTTGCGATAATACGCTGGACGCCTCACATCTCTCGGTCAGCGGGTTCATTACCTATGCAACTAATGAATCGAGGTCAAAGTCCTGCGTTGCCACAAATGGCCCGGCGTGAGCGCACCCTTCAAAACAATATCCGAGGTTATGCATAACTTCGCCTGCCTTGACGATCATGACACCACCTTGAAGTTGTGCAGAGATCCTCACGAACGGCACACGGCCATTACTGCAACACCCTTGGTGCTGGCCTTGCGAAAGTCGCAAAAATTCGCGCAGGCTCGCACGCCTATTGCCACGCTGAAAAATAGCAGGTGCGTGCCGAGAGGTCACGGCTGGTCAGCATCCAAAAGCGTCCATCGCGTCAAACTCTGATCACGTCAGAAGTCCGAATCAAGTGATCATCGCCGAACCAACCTTGCATAGGGGGGGGGGCGGTATGTAATTATTTGTATAGGTAAGGGGGGTATCCTGAATCGCCCCTAGTTTCGTAGACACCTCCAAGCCTTAAAATGAGGC
>NZ_LT607561.1:212306-245643 GCF_900095275.1 Pseudomonas sp. UMAB-40 | reverse complement strand
TCATAGCGCCCGATTGAAGTGTCCAAAATCATTAGGCCAGTTCAGCTTGCTCGCGATGACGGCAGGTCAAACAACAAAAATTTCAGCCCGGAAACGCAAAAGCCCCGATCAACTCGATCGGGGCTTTTTGGTTTTACAGCATCCCTCAATCACGCAAATCCGACTCATGAATCGGCTGATCCCGGTGCGTCGCGCGCTGATACTGCGCCGGCCAGATCGCCTTGCGACCGCCCAGATCATCATCGGCATGCAGCGGCCAGTACGGATCGCGCAACAGCTCCCGCGCAAGGAAGATGATGTCCGCCTGGCAGGTGCGCAAGATGTGCTCGGCCTGGGCCGGTTCGGTAATCATTCCTACCGTGCCGGTGGCGATGCCTGACTCCTTGCGCACACGTTCGGCAAAGCGGGTCTGGTAGCCCGGACCTGTAGGAATTTCGGCGTTGGCCGCGGTACCGCCCGACGAAACGTCTATCAGGTCCACGCCCAGGTCTTTCAGGCGTCGCGCCAGCTCCACTGTTTCATCGGGGTTCCAGCCGTCTTCCACCCAATCGGTGGCCGACACTCGCACAAATACCGGCAGCTCCTCCGGCCAGACCGCCCGTACCGCTTCGGTGACTTGCAGCACCAGCCGGATGCGGTTCTCGAAAGAGCCGCCATATTGATCGCGTCGCTGATTGCTCAATGGCGAAAGAAACTGATGCAGCAGGTAACCGTGAGCGGCGTGCACTTCGACCACTTTGAAACCGGCCGTCAGCGCTCGCTTGGCTGAGGCGACAAAGGCCTGAATGACCTCAGCAATCTCGCTTTCATCCAGCGGCTTCGGAGGGGTGTGCTGCGGGTCGAAAGCAATCGGCGACGGCCCTACCGGCACCCAGCCACCGTCTTCGGGTTTGACGCTGCCATGCTTACCGATCCACGGCCGGTGGGTGCTGGCCTTTCGTCCGGCGTGCGCCAATTGAATACCGGCCACCGCGCCCTGAGCGGCAATGAAGCGTGTGATGCGTTGCAGGGGTTCGATTTGTTCGTCATTCCACAAGCCGAGGTCCTCGGCGGTGATGCGCCCGTCGGCCGTGACCGCCGTGGCTTCAGTAAAAATCAGACCGGCCCCGCCGACGGCGCGGCTGCCGAGGTGGACCAGGTGCCAGTCATTGGCCAGCCCATCGACGCTGGAGTACTGGCACATCGGTGATACGGCAATGCGGTTGAGCAGGGTCAATTGACGAAGGGTATAGGGTTCAAGCAGCAGACTCATGGGGCACCTCTCGAATCAGTGGGCAGGCTCCAGGGTTCTGTTTGAAAAGTCGACGAGTGACAGGAAAAAGGCGCAGCACCCGCCCCCGCGGGCAAAAATTGGACAAGACGTCACAAGGATAATCAAGCAGTGCTTAGAGCCTAGTCGACATCGGGGGATGAGGGAGGGTTCCGAGGGATTGGGTGTCAGAAAGATCGCTTTCGCGAGCAGGCTCACTCCCACAGGGTTTGCGCAAATCCTGTAGGAGTGAGCCTGCTCGCGAAAGGCTCAACGCGGTTCGATGTGGGCAATCATCAGCTGCACCGTCTCGTTCCCTCGAAACTCGTTGAGGTCGAGTTTGTAGGCCACTTCCACCCACTTGATGGTCGGATTCGGCCAGATGTCGCGGTCGATACCGAAGGCGATGCCATCAAGCTTCACCGAGCCACATTCACTTTTGAGCACCACTTTGAGGTGCCGTTCGCCGACGACGCGCTGCTCAACCAACTGAAACACGCCATGAAACAAAGGTTCAGGGAAGTGCTGCCCCCAAGGCCCGGCATGGCGCAGGGCACGAGCCAGTTCAAGATGAAATTCTTCGACCGCCAAAACCCCGTCCGACAGCAGACGGCCGGTCAGGTCTTCTTCGCGCAATTGCCTGCGTACTTCTGCGTCAAAGGCCTCGGCGAACAGCGGAAAATTCGCTTCGGGCAAGGTCAAACCGGCCGCCATGGCGTGGCCGCCGTACTTGCTGATCAGGTTCGGATGCTGCGCGGCCACCACGCTCAAGGCGTCACGAATATGAAAGCCCTGAACCGAACGCCCCGAGCCCTTGAGCAAACCATCGCCAGCATCGGCAAAGGCAATGGTCGGACGGAAATAGCGCTCTTTCATACGCGAAGCGAGGATGCCGATGACACCTTGGTGCCACTCGGGATCAAACAGGCACAGGCCAAACGGCATCGATTCGACCGGCAAATCCTTGAGCTGAGCCAGCGCTTCACGCTGCATGCCCTGCTCGATGGACTTGCGGTCCTGGTTCATGCCGTCGAGCTGCACGGCCATTTCCCTCGCCAACCCCGCGTCGTCGGTGATCAGGCATTCGATGCCCAGGCTCATGTCATCCAGGCGCCCCGCCGCATTCAGGCGAGGGCCGACAATGAAGCCCAGGTCGGTCGAGGTAATGCGCGCCGGCTCACGCTTGGCCACTTCGAGAATCGCCTTGATGCCCGGACGGGCACGCCCGGCGCGGATCCGCTCCAGGCCCTGGTGCACCAGAATCCGGTTGTTGGCATCCAGCGGCACCACGTCGGCGACGCTGCCCAGTGCCACCAAGTCCAGCAATTCGCCGATGTTCGGCTGCGGCTTGCTCTCGTACCAACCGAGGCTGCGCAACCGCGCGCGCAGGGCCATCAACACATAGAAAATCACCCCGACGCCGGCCAGTGCCTTGCTCGGAAATTCGCAACCGGGCTGGTTCGGATTGACGATAGCATCGGCCAACGGCAGTTCGTCGCCGGGCAAGTGGTGGTCGGTGACCAGCACGTTGAGGCCAGCCTTTTTCGCCGCCGCCACGCCTTCGACGCTGGAGATGCCGTTGTCCACCGTAATCAGCAACTGAGGCGTGCGCGTCAGCGCCACTTCAACGATTTCCGGGGTCAGGCCATAGCCATATTCAAATCGGTTCGGCACCAGATAATCGACATGGGCCGCGCCCAGCAGCCGCAACCCCAGCACGCCCACGGTACTGGCGGTCGCGCCATCGGCGTCGAAGTCACCGACAATCAGAATCCGCTGGCGCTGTTCGAGCGCCGTGACCAGCAAATCCACCGCCGCATCGATACCTTTGAGCTGCTGGAACGGAATCAGCCGCGCCAGGCTCTTGTCCAGTTCCGCCTCCGATTGCACGCCCCGCGCCGCGTAAAGACGCGTCAGCAGCGGCGGCAGGTCGCCGAGGAATGGCAGGGTGTCGGGCAACAGGCGAGGTTCGATGCGCATGGGGTGACAGGTGCTTCTCTTGAATACGTAGGATAAAACCGGATAACGCGGACGAACGGCGAAAAATCAGCCGCGTTCGCCGCTCAGCCACTGCAACTGGACTTCATGCTGACCACGGTCGTCAGTGACGAAAATCGTCCCTTCGCTGATCATCACGTCCCACTTGATAACGCGGGGCATGTCTTTGGCCAGGGTTTCCAGGACGTCCTGAGGCACGGCTGCGATGTGCACGTTTTTCAGGTTTTTGATGGCCGGGATCACTTTGGTTTCCCAGACGCGCAGGCTGCCGTAAGCCAACAGGCTGGTGCGTTCGGTACGGCGCGAGCACCAGGTCAGGCGATCGGCGTCCGGCTGGCCGACTTCGATCCAGTGCAGGACACGGTCGTCCAGGCTCTTTTCCCACAGGGCGGGTTCATCCACGTCTGACAGACCGCGACCGAACGACAGCTGCTCGTTGTACCAGAAGGCGTAGGCCAGCAGCCGCACGGTCATGCGCTCTTCGGTTTCCGAAGGGTGACGGGCGATGGTCTGCTTCACGCTCTCGTAAACGCTGCGGTCGAGGTCGGTGAGGTTCAGTTCAAACTTGTAGGTCGTGGACGGCTGGGCCATGAACGGGCTTCTTGATACGAGGAAAGGCGGCAAGTCTAACCGATGCAGTAGGCAATCAACGAATAGAAGGCGATGAAGCTTGGTCGTCTGACATTGGGCTATGTTAAAAGGCTATATCCGCTCAGCCTTTGTCCTACAGGATCCAGCATGCCGTTCACCGCCAAACCGCTCTCAGGTCTGAAAGTCATCGAATTGGGCACCTTGATCGCCGGGCCGTTTGCGTCGCGCATTTGCGGTGAGTTCGGCGCCGAAGTGATCAAGATCGAATCCCCCGACGGCGGTGATCCGCTGCGCAAATGGCGAAAACTCTACGAAGGCACCTCGTTGTGGTGGTTCGTCCAGGCCCGCAACAAAAAGTCCCTGACCCTGAACCTGAAACACCCGGACGGCCTCGCGATCCTGAAAAAACTGCTGGGCGAAGCGGACATCCTGATCGAGAATTTTCGCCCTGGCGTGTTGGAAAAACTCGGCCTGGGCTGGGACGTCTTGCACGCTCTCAACCCGAAACTGGTGATGGTACGGCTGTCGGGGTTCGGCCAGACCGGGCCGATGAAGGATCAACCCGGTTTTGGCGCCGTCGGTGAATCCATGGGCGGCCTGCGCTACATCACCGGCTTCGAAGACCGGCCACCGGTGCGCACCGGGATTTCCATCGGCGACTCGATTGCCGCGCTGTGGGGTGTGATTGGCGCACTGATGGCGTTGCGTCATCGCGAGGTCAACGGCGGCCAGGGCCAAGTGGTGGATGTGGCGCTGTATGAAGCAATCTTCGCCATGATGGAAAGCATGGTGCCGGAGTTCGATGTGTTCGGTTTCATCCGTGAGCGCACCGGCAACATCATGCCGGGCATCACGCCCTCCTCGATCCACACCAGCGCCGACGGCAAGCATGTGCAGATCGGCGCCAATGGCGATGCGATCTTCAAACGCTTCATGCTGGTCATCGGTCGCGAAGACCTGGCCAACGACCCGGTGCTGGCCAGCAACGATGGCCGCGACAGCCGCCGCGACGAGATTTACGGGGTGATTGATCGCTGGGTCAATTCGCAGCCGCTGGACACCGTACTCACGCAGCTGAATCAGGCCGATGTACCTGTCAGTCGGATCTTCAGCGCCGAAGACATGTTCAGCGATCCGCAGTACCTGGCCCGGGAAATGTTCCTGCAGGCCAAGCTGCCAGACGGTAAAGACTTCAAGATGCCGGGGATTGTGCCGAAACTCTCTGAGACACCCGGCGATTGCGAATGGGTCGGGCCACAACTGGGTGAGCACAACGCACAGGTACTCCAGGCACTTGGCTATAACGCGTCGCAGATTGCACAGCTGCGCAAAGACGGAGCCATCTAAGCTGAGGCGCCGGCTAGCGCAGTCCATCAGATTCTGCCTGACGCATGGCGGGCGGGTGGTGCGCGCGCTGCTGGTTACGCTTCTTCTCGCCGGGCTGGCCCCATCCGCGATGGCGCAACCCAAGGAAACGCTGATCTGGCTGATGCGTGATTTACCGCCATTGACGATCTTCGAAGGACCGAAAAAAGGCCAAGGCGTTATCGATCAACTGTTGCCGCTGTTGATTGCCGGCATGCCGCAATACGAACACACGCTGATGCGGGTCAATCGCGCTCGCGGCTTGCAAATGCTCCACGAGCCCTCCCTCACGTGCGACGCGGCGCTGAATAAAAGCAAGGAGCGCGAGCGCTGGATTGCGTTTTCCATTCCGGTTTTTCGGGCCATGAGTAATGGTGTGGCGGTCCGGCGAATGGATCGTGAGGTGCTGGCACCCTTTATCCAGGACGGTGAACTGGACTTGGCCGCCCTGCTCGCCAGTGGCCGCGAGAAACTGGGCATCATCGCCGAGCGCAACTATGGCGAGTACCTCGACGCATTGCTCAAGCAAGCGCCGCCCGACGCGCTGACGCTGCACTACGGCAACGACGCCTTGGGCAGCCTCCTGCAAATGCAACGTCTGGGACGATTGCGCCTGCTACTGGGCTATCGCCCGGAAATCCGTTACCAGGCCCAGCAGCAGGGAATCGCGGAGGATGAGCTGCAGTTTTACCCGATTCGCGGCGCGGAAAAATTCTTGTCCGGTTATATAGGCTGTACCGACACACCCATGGGCCGGCAAGCGATCGTCGAGATCAATCAGCTGCTGCGCAAACTTCCCCGCGCCCAGTTGAGCGAGGCCTACGCCGCGTGGCTCGACCCGGAAAGTCGCAGCGCTTACCTCGAAGAATCCAGAGTGTTTTTCGAGCATCAGGCGCAGCCGTGACAAATCGCAGGCAAAAGAAACCCCGAGAAGTGGGGAGACGACTCGGGGTTAAACGTGGCCTACATAAAGGCCAGTGGCAGCAAGCTACAAGCACCGGAGCACAATGCTTGATCCTGCTGTTACATGGTCTGACGACCTGAGTGCAGGAAGGTTCCCACAAAAGAACAATTCAATTTCGATTGGCCAGGACCTTATCCTGGGCCGCATTGCGCAGCGCCGCGATGACGCAGGGTTCCAGCCGTCCTTCGGCAATCAGCACGTCACGGTGCAAACCGTCGACGACATCCGTCAGCAGACGGTAATCGGTTAACTGAGCTTGATTGAACGCCCGTTCGACCACGATTGCGCCGGTCGCATTCTTCAGTGTCACCAGGCATTCGCCATGGGCGCCCGACGGGGTCAGCGTGACCTGATACGGGCTCAGAGCCTCACCGAGCAATAGACTGATACTTTCCATCTCGATCACCACTCAATAGTCCGAAAACAAAGTGCCTGGGGCGTGTTCACAGTAAATGACCACCGGCCCGAGAAGAAAGTTCTGGATTCCAGGTGCAGACGCGTCGGCGTCTCTGGTCGATAGAGCATGCACGGCAAAGATGACAGGGAAAAAACAGCCTGTTCACAGGTGCCTTGTCCGGTGACCGATATCAGTCCATCCCCCCAGCAACCCTCGCAATTGGCCGTCGGCGCTGTAGAACGGCACCGTCCATTGGTAGATGTCCCGGACACCGTTGTTGAACAGCAATTGACGTTCACTGAAGCGTGGCTTTCGGGTCTCCATCTGCGCCATGAATTCAGCATGCAGCAGCGCTGCGGTTTCCGCCGGCAGCACATCGAGCTCAACCAGCCGTCGCCCCTGAACCTGGTCAAAACGGGTGCCGAGACTCTCCTCATAACTTTTGTTGCACATGATCAAGCGCCCTTGCAGATCACGAACAAACATCGGATCGGGCATGGCGTCGATCAACGCATGCTGGAAAGCAAGCTGATCGCCGAGCCCCTTCTCAGCGTCTACGCGCTGCTTGATCAGCGCCGCGAGCCTGCGGCTCCAGAGCAAGGAAAGCAGTCCGAACAGGCTGACGATAAACATGCCCCAGCAAAACCAGTGAGTCATCTGCCGCCAGCGAGAAGGTGACTCGACGGGAGCGATACCGCTGAGCCATTTCAGGCGAATGGCGCGCAAGTCGGCCGCAGGAAAGGCCTCAAGCGCCTTGTTGAGTATGCTCAGCAACGGCGACTGACCTTTGCGTACCGCGAGGTGATCAGCCTCCCATTTGCCCTCCACGGCGCGCCCGACCTTGAGTTGCCCTAACGGATAGAGCTGCGCCCCGATTTCATTTTCAATGGTGGCAAAGGCTTCACCACTTTCAACCAGCGCCCTGGCCTCGGCGTAAGTCTTGACCGTGCGCAATTCGATCGCCGGGTAGTCGCGGCGAATCGTGCCTTCGAGTGCGTGCCGGGCCGGCAACACCAGCACTCTTTTCGCCAACTGCGTCAGGGAGTGCACGACGGGGGCATCTGCCCGTCCGACAAACACCCATCCAGCGCCACCGAACGCATGACTGAAATCCAGGAACGCCTTACGCTCGTCATTCATTGCCAGCGTTGTGCTCATGTCCGCCTCGGCACTTTCCAGACGCCCGAGCAGCTGGTCGGTGGAAAACGACTCCTCGTGAACAAACTGCAAGCCCGTCATGGCACTGATGCGATTGAGCAGATCGTTGTTCAGACCGCTCCACTGACCGTGTTCATCCTTGAACAGATAAAGCGGGTATTGCACCGACGAGACGATGACTTGCGGGTGCTCGGCAATCCACCTCAATTCCTGAGCATCCAGTTCGATGGTTGCGCCGACGCCTGCCCCCCTGGACTCCGGCGTCGCCAATTGCGCGGCCGCCCCTGCTTGAACCAAGCCCAGGACGCCGATCAAAAACACCCAGCACACGGCTGGCTTAAACCCTCTGAAAAACAGCATTACCACTTCCTTCGCAATCAACTCGCCCATCCTTTCTGGGGCGAAAACACGACAAGTGTGGCATGCAGAAATGAGAAAGCCCGTCAGGAGACGGGCTTCAAAATGTGACAGCTTTTACCGGTTACAGAGGCTTGCCGCGGTTGCCATGCTGACTGACAAAGGCCTGCACGGCTTTCAAATCGTTCGGCAACACGGTGCAACGCTCATCTCGCTCAAACAAATCAGAAAGATGTGCAGGTAGTTCAAGCGCTTTTCCTACGCCGGCTTTCTCCACTGCATCCGGGAATTTGACCGGATGGGCCGTGCCGAGGATCACCATTGGAATATCCAGGCTGCGACGGCATTCGCGCGCTGCCTTGACGCCGATGGCGGTGTGCGGATCCAGCAGTTCGCCGGTTTGCTCGTAGACTTCGGCAATGGTTTCGCAGGTTTGCGCGTCATCCACGGCTAGGGAATCGAACAGTTTGCGGGCTTCGGTCCAGCGTTCCTGTTCGACGCTGAAACCGCCGCCCTGCTTGAAGCTGTCCATCAAACCGGCAATCGCTGCGCCGTTGCGACCGTGCAGGTCGAACAGCAGACGCTCGAAGTTCGACGACACCATGATGTCCATCGACGGCGACAACGTGGCGTGCAGGGTTTCCTTGACGTACTGATTGCCGCTCATGAAGCGGTGCAGGATGTCATTGCGGTTGGTGGCGACGATCAACTGGTTGATCGGCAGGCCCATGTTGCGTGCCAGGTAACCGGCGAAGATGTCGCCGAAGTTGCCGGTCGGCACCGAGAACGACACCGAGCGCGCCGGGCCGCCCAACTGCAGGGCTGCGTGGAAGTAGTAAACGATCTGGGCCATGATCCGCGCCCAGTTGATCGAGTTCACCGCCACCAAACGCGTGCCTTTGAGGAAGCTCTGGTCGGCGAAGCTCGCCTTGACCATTTCCTGGCAGTCATCGAAGTTGCCTTCGATGGCGATGTTGTGGATGTTCTCGCCGAAAATGGTGGTCATCTGCCGACGCTGCACTTCGGACACGCGGTTGTGCGGGTGCAGGATGAAGATGTCGACGTTTTCGCAGTGCTTACAGCCTTCGATGGCGGCCGAACCGGTGTCACCGGAAGTGGCGCCGACGATGACCACGCGCTCGCCACGTTTTTCCAGCACGTAGTCGAGCAGACGACCGAGCAGTTGCAGGGCGAAGTCCTTGAACGCCAGGGTCGGGCCGTGGAACAGTTCCAACACCCACTCATTGCCATTCAGCTGACGCAACGGTGCCACGGCGTTGTGGGAAAACACGCCATAGGTTTCTTCAAGAATCTTTTTGAAATCGGCATCAGGGATGCTGCCAGTAACGAACGGGCGCATCACCCGGAAGGCCAGCTCGTGATACGGCAGGCCAGCCCAGGAAGCGATTTCTTCCTGGGTGAAACGTGGCAGGTTTTCCGGGACGTACAGACCGCCGTCGGTGGCAAGACCGGCCAGCAGGACATCTTCGAAATTCAGGGCCGGTGCCTGGCCGCGGGTACTGATATAACGCATGACTGGCTCCAATAGACAGTGTTCGCAAACCCGGGCCCGCACGCAGGCCCGGTGAACGATAACGGCTTAGTTCAGGTGCTCGACGCGGATCCGAACGACCGGACCGACCACGCCGGCCAGGGCTTCCAGCGCGGCGATCGCGTCGTTCATGTGCTGTTCCAGCACACGGTGGGTCAACAGGATCATCGGCACCAGGCCGTCATGCTCTTCGACTTCTTTCTGCATGATCGATTCGATGTTGATGCCACGCTCCGACAGGATGCTCGCGACCTGGGCCAGTACGCCCGGATGGTCCTTAGCCTGAATGCGCAGGTAGTAGGCGCTTTCGCAGGCTTCGATCGGCAGGATCGGGTGCGCCGACAGCGAGTCCGGCTGGAAGGCCAGATGCGGCACGCGGTTTTCCGGGTCGGAGGTCATGGCGCGAACCACGTCCACCAGGTCAGCGATCACCGACGAAGCGGTCGGCTCCATGCCGGCGCCCGCGCCGTAGAACAGGGTCGAACCAGCGGCATCACCGTTGACCATCACCGCGTTCATCACGCCGTTGACGTTGGCGATCAGGCGATCGGCCGGGATCAGCGTCGGGTGAACGCGCAACTCGATGCCGGACGCGGTGCTGCGAGCGACGCCCAGGTGCTTGATGCGATAGCCCAGCGCTTCGGCGTAGTTCACGTCAGCGGTGGTCAGCTTGGTAATGCCTTCGGTGTAAGCCTTGTCGAATTGCAGCGGGATGCCGAAGGCGATGGAGGCCAGGATCGTCAGCTTGTGGGCCGCGTCGATGCCTTCAACGTCAAAGGTCGGATCGGCTTCGGCGTAACCCAGGGCTTGCGCCTCGGCGAGTACGTCTTCGAAGGTGCGACCCTTCTCGCGCATTTCGGTAAGGATGAAGTTGCCGGTGCCGTTGATGATCCCGGCAACCCAGTTGATGCGGTTGGCGGACAGGCCTTCGCGGATCGCCTTGATCACCGGAATGCCACCGGCCACAGCCGCTTCAAACGCGACGATCACGCCTTTCTCGCGAGCCTTGGCGAAAATTTCATTACCGTGAACGGCGATCAGTGCCTTGTTCGCGGTGACCACATGCTTGCCATTCTCGATGGCCTTGAGTACCAGCTCGCGGGCAACGGTGTAGCCGCCCATCAGCTCTATGACGATGTCGATCTCAGGGTTCGTGGCCACTTCGAAGACATCGGTGGTAATCGCAATACCGGTCGTTTGGAACTGAGGCTTTGGCGTGCGCATGGCAATTTGTGCCACTTCGATTCCACGCCCGGCACGACGAGCAATTTCCTCGGCGTTGCGCTGAAGTACGTTGAAGGTACCGCCACCGACGGTCCCTAACCCACAGATGCCTACTTTGACCGGTTTCACTGTGAACTCCCCATAAAACGGCCGACTCAAGGCCGGCCGTGAAAACAGCCGCATGCTCGCGGCTCTCTATTAATGGCCCGGCAATGGTGCCGCCGGACCATGATCGTCAAAGGCTGGCCATGACGATGCGAATTATTTCGCGCCCAGCGCCAGTTTGGCGACTTGTGGCGCAGGCTGGTAGCCCGGAATGACCTGACCGTCGGCCAAAACGATGGCCGGTGTGCCGTTCACGCCGATCGACTGACCCAGGGCGAACTGCTTGGAAACCGGGTTATCGCACTTGGCGGCCTTGATTTCCTTGCCGTCGACCATTTTGTCCATGGCGGCTTTCTTGTCTTTCGAGCACCAGACCGCTTGCAGCTGTTCGTCACCCGGCGAGCCCAGGCCCTGGCGCGGGAACGCGACGTAACGCACTTCGATGCCGCGCTTGTTCAGCTCCGGCACTTCGGCGTGCAGTTTGTGGCAGTACGGGCAGGTGGTGTCGGTGAACACGGTGATGTGCGATTTGGTTTCGCCGATCGCCGGGTAGACCACGGTTTCTGCAACCGGGATGGCGTTGACCAGTTTGGACACGCCCAGGCGTTCGGTCTTCTCGGTCAGGTTGACCGGTTTGCCGTCCTTGAGCTGGAACAGGTAGCCCTGCACCACGTATTGGCCGTCGGCGCTGGCGTAGAGCACGCGGCTGCCTTGCAGTTTGACTTCGTACAGGCCCGGCAACGGACTGGCGGAGATGCTTTCTACGGGTACTTCCAGCTGGAGGTTTTCCAGGCTTTTACGAATGGCTTTGTCGGCCGCGTCATCGGCGACGGCAAAGGTACTGACCAACGCAATGGCTGCGGCGGCGAAAATCTGGATCAGACGCATGAGAACTCCTGAAGGCGGACAAATGGGACGATCAGAACGCCCGTGCCGAAACACCGGGTCATAACCGCCCATCGTGCAAACCGGCAAAGCCTACCACATAAGGCCCCTGTGGCCGACTCCGGCTGACGCAACACACATAATGGTGCGCATTTGATAACACTTATTGGGGCGAGGGAGCTTGCTCCCGCTCGACTGCGCAGCAGTCGTAAAACAGGCACCTCGATTTTCCTGATTAACCGTGGTCCATGGTTTTGGGGTCGCTTCGCGCCCCAGCGGGAGCAAGCTCCCTCGCCACGACGGGCCACTGCCCTCCATCTCGGGTTCTGTCAGCCGCGCGGGTGGTGTTTGGCGTGCAGGTCTTGCAGTCGGGCGCGGGCGACGTGGGTGTAGATCTGGGTGGTCGACAGGTCGCTGTGGCCGAGCAGCATTTGTACCACACGCAAGTCGGCGCCGTGGTTGAGCAGGTGTGTGGCGAAAGCGTGACGCAAGGTGTGCGGCGACAGTGACTTGCCGATCCCGGCGACCTTGGCCTGGTGCTTAATGCGGTGCCAGAAAGTCTGACGGGTCATCTGCTCGCCCCGCTGGCTGGGGAACATGACATCGCTGGGACGTCCGCCAAGCAATTCTTGGCGACCATCACGCATGTAACGCTCGACCCAGACAATCGCCTCCTCGCCCATGGGCACCAGACGCTCCTTGCTGCCCTTGCCCATCACTCGCAGCACGCCTTGACGCAGGTTGACCTGTTCCAGTGTCAGGCTGATCAGCTCCGTCACCCGCAAGCCGCACGCGTAAAGCACTTCAAGCATGGCGCGGTCACGCTGACCGATGGCTTCGCTCAAGTCTGGCGCCTTCAGCAGCGCTTCCACGTCTGCTTCCGACAGAGACTTGGGCAGCGGCCTGCCCAGTTGGGGCATATCGACGCGCAAGGTCGGATCGACGGCAATCAGCTTTTCGCGCAGCAAATAACGATAAAAGCCACGCACACCGGAGAGAAATCGCGCGGTGGACCGGGGTTTGTAGTTTTGCTCCAGGCGCCAGGCCAGGTGATCGAGGATCAACTCGCGGCCGGCGTTGATCAACTCCAACCCTTTTTCCTGCAGCCAGCCGTTGAACAGGGCCAGGTCGCTGCGATAGGCATCGCGGGTATTGTCGGACAGGCCTTTCTCCAGCCAGAGCGCGTCGAGGAATTGGTCTATCAGGGGATGATCGATGGCGGGCATAGTGGCTCAGGTCACTGGAAAACTGACGGCAAGTCTTTCATAGCCTGCTGAGGCTTTATAGAGCCTGATGTAAACGCGGTGTGTGATAGATCGATTCGCGGGCAAGCCACGCCCCCACAGGTAAATCGCAGGCAACAAAAAAGCAGCCCGTAGGCTGCTTTTTTCTGCATCGGAAGCTGGACTTAAGCCAGTTTTTCCTTGATGCGAGCTGCTTTACCGGACAGGTCACGCAGGTAGTACAGCTTGGCTTTACGTACGTCACCGCGACGTTTAACGGCCATGCTGTCGATTTGCGGGCTGTAGGTCTGGAAAGTACGCTCTACGCCAACACCGTTGGAGATTTTACGAACGGTGAAAGCACTGTTTACGCCGCGGTTACGCTTGGCGATAACAACACCTTCGAACGCTTGCAGACGCGAACGGTCGCCTTCCTTCACTTTCACCTGAACGACAATGGTGTCGCCCGGGGCAAAGGTAGGGATCTCTTTGGTCATCTGCTCTGCTTCGAGTGCAAGGATGATTTTGTTAGTCATGCTGTGCTCCTAAGGTAAATCGTCGGATCTACCATCGATACGTTGTTAACTATCGTCCCGCTCGCGGATGTATTCCTCGAGCAGCTTCTTCTCTTCTCCAGAAAGCGAGCGGCTTTCCAGAAGATCGGCGCGTCGTTCAAAGGTCCTACCAAGGGACTGCTGTAAACGCCAACGCCGGATATGCGCGTGATTGCCACTTAGCAACACGTCGGGAACACGCTGATCCGCATACACCTCCGGTCGGGTGTAGTGCGGGCAATCCAGCAAACCATCCGTAAAGGAATCTTCCTCGGCGGAGTCCGCATGCCCTAAAGCTCCAGGCAGCAGTCGTGTAACCGCATCGATCAGGACCATCGCCGGCAGCTCGCCGCCAGACAGTACATAGTCGCCAATCGACCACTCTTCATCGACATGAGCCTCAATAAAACGCTCGTCAATGCCTTCATAGCGGCCGGCAATCAGGATCAATGCATCCAGATTCGCCAACTCGCGCACCGCCGACTGAGTCAGTTGACGGCCTTGGGGGGACAGGTAAATCACCTTCGCCGCCTCCCCGGCTGCTGCCTTGGCCTGAACCAGAGCATCTTCCAGGGGCTTGATCTTCATCACCATGCCCGGACCACCGCCAAATGGGCGATCGTCCACAGTGTGATGTCGATCCGTCGTGTAGTCTCGCGGATTCCAACAGGTGAGCTGCAACAGCCCCTGTTTCACCGCACGACTGGTGATGCCGTACTCGCTGATGGCGGAAAACATCTCGGGAAACAAACTGATCACTTCTACGCGCAAGTTAGCCACGCTTAGAAGTCCGCATCCCATTCCACCTTCATCTCGCCTGCGGCAAGGTCGACGGCCAACACACATTGCTCCGTATAGGGCAACAGGCGTTCGCGATCATCCAGGCTGCCAGCGCAAGGCTTGACCACCATTACATCATTGGCGCCGGTTTCCAGAAGATGATCGATTTTCCCGAGCAGTTGCCCGAGTTGATCAATGACCTTCAGACCTTCCAGCTGGTACCAGTAGTACTCGCCGTCGGTCAATTCAGGGAACAGGTTGCGCGGCACGCAGATCTCATAACCGGCCAGAAGACGAGCTTCTTCACGATCATCAAGACCCTTGAGCTTTGCGACCAGGAACTTGTCGTTCCCACGTCCGCTGACCAGCTCGACCTGTTTCACATTGCCTTCGCGCTTGAGCGTCCAGGTTTTGTACTGCAACAGGTTTTCAGTCGGATCAGTAAAGGAATAAACCTTCACTTCGCCGCGAACGCCATGAACAGAATAAATCTTGCCGATAACGATCAAATCATCAGCAATGGCAGGCGTCGCGTTCATATTGCTCAGGCCGCAGCCTTAGATGCATCCTTCAACAACTGAGCAACACGCTCAGAAGGTTGTGCACCAACGCTCAGCCAGTAGGCTACGCGCTCTTGGTTCACGGACAGGCGGACTTCTTGACCACGAGCAACAGGGTTGAAGAAACCAACCTGTTCCTTGTGCGAACCGTCGCGCGGGTTGCGGCTGTCGGTTACGGTCAAGTGGTAAAACGGGCGCTTTTTGGAGCCGCCAAGGGCAAGACGGATTGTTAGCATGTGAACATCGTTCCTGTAGTCGGTGCTGCAAATCTAAAGGCACAGCGGGCATAGGTGCCCGAAAGGCCGCATATTCTAAGGAATATCCGGACTTTTGCAAATGACTTTTTCCGGCGGCCTTCCGGTCGCCATCAAGATTTGCTATAGAGCCGTCGTTGAAAACGGCCAGTCAGCTCCCGCCAAGTGCGGGTTTGCTGGAGTTCCCACATTGCTGTGGTACTGCGCCGACATGACTGCCGGCGCGGATTCTTTACATTTTCGGCATGCCGCCGCCGGGCAACATACCGCCCATGCCGCGCATCATTTTGGCCATTCCGCCTTTCGCGGAGAATTTCTTCATCATCTTCTGCATCTGCTTGTGCTGCTTGATCAAGCGACCGATGTCCTGCACCTGGGTGCCGGAACCCATGGCGATCCGGCGTTTGCGCGAACCGCTGATCAGCTCAGGGTCGCGGCGCTCGGCCGGGGTCATGGAATTGATGATGGCTTCCATCTGCTTGAACTGTTTCTCTGCCGCGCCCTGGGCATTGCCCATTTGCGCCAGATTGACGCCGCCGATGTTCGGCAGTTTGTCCATGAGGCCGCCGAGGCCGCCCATGTTCTTCATCTGCTGCAGCTGATCGCGGAAGTCTTCGAGGTCGAAGCCCTTGCCCTTTTTCAGCTTCTTGGCCAATTTGTCGGCCTTGTCCTTGTCGAGGGTCGCTTCCGCCTGCTCGATCAGACTGAGCACATCGCCCATGCCGAGAATGCGCGAAGCAATACGCTCAGGGTGGAACGGTTCGAGCGCATCGCTCTTCTCGCCCATACCGATGAACTTGATCGGCTTGCCGGTGATGGCGCGGACCGACAGCGCGGCACCGCCACGGGCGTCGCCGTCGACCTTGGTCAGGATCACACCGGTCAGCGGCAATGCATCGCCGAAGGCCTTGGCCGTGTTGGCGGCGTCCTGGCCGGTCATGGCGTCGACCACAAACAGGGTCTCGACCGGGTTGATCGCGGCGTGCAATGCCTTGATCTCGCCCATCATCTCTTCGTCGATGTGCAGACGACCGGCGGTATCGACGATGACCACGTCGATGAATTTCAGTTTCGCTTCTTTAATGGCCGCTTGCGCGATGTCGACCGGCTTCTGGCTCAGGTCGGACGGGAAGAAGGTGACGCCGACTTCACCGGCGAGCATTTCCAGCTGCTTGATCGCCGCCGGACGGTAAACGTCCGCGGACACGACCATGACCGACTTCTTCTTGCGCTCTTTAAGGAAGCGCGCGAGTTTGCCGGCGGTGGTGGTTTTACCCGCACCCTGCAAACCGGCCATCAGGACCACGGCCGGTGGAACGGCGCTCAGGTTCAAGTCTTCGTTGGCGGCGCCCATCAGGCTTTCGAGTTCGGCCTGGACGATCTTCACGAAGGCCTGGCCCGGCGTCAGACTGCGAGACACCTCGGTGCCGACGGCGCGCTCCTTGACCGAATTGACGAAGTCCTTCACCACCGGCAAGGCGACGTCGGCTTCGAGCAACGCCATGCGCACTTCGCGCAGGGTGTCTTTGATGTTGTCCTCGGTCAGCTTGGCCTTGCCGGTGACATGGCGCAGCGTCTGCGAGAGACGGTCGGTTAAGTTTTCAAACATTGCGCGATCCTTTCAGGCCCTGTGTAGACCGGGATAATGGCGGCCCAGACCGGAATAAACATGTGCTCGGCGAGCCTGCGGCGTGGGCAGGTCGCGGATTATAGCGAAGACTGCGTCTGGCGGACACCTCGTCGTCAGGTTGCATGGTCTTTCGTGCTACGGGGGTTCTATGCCAAACTCAGCGCCTTTCGGGCTTGCCTAACAGGATTTATGCTCCCCTTGTCACCCAGTTTGCTGACTACCCTCGCCGCCGCCTGCTTATACGCCGCTGCGACTATCTATCAAGGCACTCGCCTGGCCACTGGCGCCAAGGCGAACAAACGCCTGCTGGTCACGCTCGGCGTGCTTGCCGTGCTGGCCCACAGTGCCAGCCTGCTCGCCCACCTGCTGACCCCGATCGGCCTGGGCCTGGACTTTTTCAGCGCCGCCAGCCTGATTGCCGCAGCGGTCATCACCCTGACCCTGCTGGCCTGTTCGCGAATCCCGGTGGAAAACCTGCTTATATTGCTGTTCCCGCTCGGCGTTGCCACGGTGCTGCTGGCGCAGTTCGCCCCCGCCGGCACGGTGCAGGTCATCGACGAAGAGCCGGGCATTCTCGCGCACATCCTGCTGTCGATCCTTGCTTACGGCATGTTCACCATCGCGATGTTTCAGGCCTTGCTGCTGCTGGTGCAAGACCATCAGCTCAAGCACAAACACCCGTCGGGCCTGATCAAGAACTTCCCGCCGCTGCAAACCATGGAAAGCCTGTTGTTCGGCTTTCTCTGGGCCGGCTGGACCCTGCTGTCGTTGTCGCTGCTCTCTGGCTGGCTGTTCGTCGACAACCTGTTTGCCCAGCACCTGGTGCACAAAACCTTGCTGGCTTGCCTGGCCTGGATCGTCTTCAGCGTGCTGCTATGGGGCCGTAACCGCCTCGGCTGGCGCGGACACAAGGCCATTCGCTGGACCCTCGCCGGTTTCTGCCTGCTGATGCTGGCGTACTTCGGCAGTAAGCTGGTCCGTGAATACATCCTGCACATCTGACGGGCGGCATTAATGGACGACTTGCCCATAGGGCCGATGCTCGCGGTATTGGCCCTGCTGATTTTATGGTCGGGGCTGTTTACCGCCGTCGAAACGGCGCAACAGCACTTGCTGGCCCAGCGCACCGCCTCGCGTTCCAGCGACAAACCGGTCGCGAAACTGAGCTTCCCGCTCAACAGCCTGATTTTCTGCAATACCTTGTGCCGCGCACTGGCAGTGGTCATCAGCACCTTGCTGGCGATCTTCATCTGGGCGGAAAACGGTCCATGGATTGCCTGCCTCGGCGCCGGAGTCGCGCTTTTGGTGTTCTCCGACTACCTGCCGCGCGCCCTCGCCGTGCGCTATCCCGACGCCGTCCTGGCCCTGGGCAACACGCTGCTCGGTGCTCCACTGAAAATCATCTACCCGGCCGCCTGGCTGCTCAATGGCTTCACCCGGCTGCTGATGCGACCGTTTGCCCGCAAGGTCAAAGTGGTGCAACAGAGCGAAGACGAGAGCCCCAACGAGCGCAAGGACGATCACGATCAAGCCGTCTGCCGCCCGCACCCGCTGTCGGGCATCCACGCGCTCGACAACATCACGGTCAACGACATCCTCGTGCCCCGCAGTGACGTCGACGGGATCAACCTCGACGACTCCCTTGAAGAGATCATCGAGCAACTGCGCAACAACAAGCGCACACGCCTGCCGGTGTTTCACAGCGACATCAACCAGGTCGAAGCGGTGCTCAATACCCGGCAGATCCGCCACTTGCTACCTGATGCCAGCCTGACCCTCGAAGCGCTGCTGGCCGCCAGCCACGAACCGTACTTCGTGCCGGAAAGCACGCCGCTGCAACTGCAACTCTTGAATTTCCACAAACAGCAGCGGCGCCTGGGCATGGTGGTCGACGAGTACGGCGAAGTGCTCGGCATCGTGACCCTGGAAGACATTCTCGAAGAAATCGTCGGCGAATTCGAAAGTCAGCACAGCCTGGACAACCCGCATATCCATCCGCAGGCCGATGGGCGACTGATGATCGAAGGTGCGGCGTCGATTCGCGAATTGAACAAGAGCCTGGGCTGGCACCTGCCCAGCGACGGCCCGAAGACCCTGAACGGCCTGGTGACCGAGGCGCTGGAAACGATTCCGGACAGCGCGGTGTGCCTGAAGATCGGGCGTTATCGCCTGGAAATTCTGGAGACGGAAGACAACCGCGTTACGCGCGTGCTGATCTGGCATACCAGCTCGGTTCCAGCCGTTGTCTAAACCCTGACACCTGCCTGGGGTGTGGGGTTTATCTGTGGCGAGGGGGCTTGCCCCCGTTGGGTCGCGAAGCGGCCCCAGCATTCTTTCAGCCAAATCACATTGTCAGGTTTACGACTGCTGCGCAGCCGAACGGGGGCAAGCCCCCTCGCCACAAAAACCATCACTCAGCCCAAGCCACTTGTTTGATCGTTAGCCACCTTCCTATAATCGAATCCGCTTACCCAAGCCCCCGCCGAACCACGTGCTTACCCCGCACGCAGCAGGTTCCGGCCAGACCATCGGCATTATCCGCACCACACCGACGACTGTTCCTACCTTGAGCAGCGGCCGCGCCTCACTCCCACATCCCTGGGTGTTCGACCATAATAATTCGCTCCACTGGGGCACATGACTGTCAGGGATAACCGCATGACGACCAGCACGACTTATAGCGACGCGCCTACCCAACCGACGAACTCCGCCACCCGCGTGGCCACGGCGAGTTTTATCGGCACCGCCATCGAGTTTTACGACTTCTACGTCTATGCCACCGCTGCGGCGCTGGTGATCGGCCCGGTGTTCTTTCCGCAGACCTCCGGTACCGCCCAGATGCTATCGGCGTTCCTCACCTTCGGCATCGCCTTCCTTGCCCGCCCCTTGGGATCGGCGCTGTTTGGGCACTTCGGTGACCGCATCGGGCGCAAATCGACATTGGTCGCTTCGCTGCTTTTGATGGGCGTGTGCACCACGCTGATCGGCGTATTGCCCGGTTACGACAGCATCGGGGCCTGGGCGCCGATCCTGCTCTGCGTACTGCGTTTCGGCCAAGGCCTTGGGCTGGGCGGCGAATGGGGCGGTGCGGCACTGCTGGCGACGGAAAACGCGCCCAAGGGCAAGCGCGCCTGGTTCGGCATGTTCCCGCAGCTCGGCCCTTCGATTGGCTTTCTAGCGGCTAACGGCCTGTTCCTGACGCTGGCCATGACACTGAACGACGAGCAGTTCCGCTCATGGGGCTGGCGTATTCCGTTCCTGCTCAGCGCTGCGCTGGTGATGGTGGGCCTGTATGTGCGCCTCAAACTCCACGAAACCCCGGTGTTTGCCAACGCCATGGCACGTCAGGAGCGAGTGAAGATCCCGCTGGTCGAGCTGCTCAGCCAGTACTGGGCGCCGATGCTGCTGGGTGCCGGATCGATGGTGGTGTGCTATGCGCTGTTCTACATCTCGACAGTGTTTTCGTTGAGTTATGGCGTGTCGACACTCGGCTACAGCCGCGAAACCTTCCTCGGGCTGCTGTGCTTCGCCGTCCTGTTCATGGCCGCCGCCACGCCGCTGTCAGCCTGGGCCAGCGACCGTTACGGGCGCAAACCGGTGCTGATCATCGGCGGCGTGCTGGCGATCCTGTCGGGATTCTTGATGGAACCGCTGCTGACCCAAGGCTCGACCTGGGGCGTGGCGCTGTTCCTGTGCATCGAGCTGTTTCTGATGGGTGTGACGTTTGCACCGATGGGCGCGTTGCTACCGGAGCTGTTTCCAACGCATGTGCGGTATACCGGCGCGTCGGCTGCCTACAACCTGGGCGGAATTGTCGGGGCCTCGGCGGCGCCGTTCTTCGCGCAGAAACTGGTGGCAATGGGCGGTTTGAGTTATGTCGGCGGGTATGTGTCGGGGGCGGCGGTGCTGAGTTTGATTGCGGTGCTGTGCCTGAAGGAGACGCGGCATAACGATTTGAATCGGGTTGCCTGATAAGACGCCATCGCGGGCAAGCCCGCTCCCACAGAATTTCAGGTGTGCACAAAATTTGTGATCAACCGAAAACCCTGTGGGAGCGGGCTTGCCCGCGATAGCCGCGACTCGGTTTACAGCTCTACCACGACAGCCTGAGAAGCACGGGTCGCTTTTGCCCGTGCAGCTTCAATCGACTCATCCCGCGCCAACGCCACGCCCATCCGGCGCTGGCCATTGACCTCAGGCTTGCCGAACAGACGCAACGCCGTGTCCGGCTCGCTCAACGCAGCACCGAGGTTGGCGAACGCGGTCTGGGTCGACTGCCCTTCTACCAGAATCACCGCCGAAGCCGATGGCCCGAACTGACGGATCAACGGAATCGGCAGGCCCAGGATTGCCCGTGCGTGCAGCGCAAACTGCGACAGGTCCTGGGAAATCAGGGTCACCAGACCGGTGTCATGCGGGCGCGGCGAGACTTCGCTGAACCACACCTGATCACCTTTGATGAACAGCTCGACGCCAAACAGGCCACGACCGCCCAGCGCTTCAGTGACGGCTTTGGCAACGCGCTCGGATTCGGCCAGGGCAATCGGGCTCATGGCTTGTGGCTGCCAGGATTCCTGATAGTCGCCCTTCTCCTGACGGTGGCCGACGGGCGCGCAGAAGGTCGTGCCGCCGACGTGACGCACGGTCAACAGGGTGATTTCGTAGTCGAAGTCGATAAAGCCTTCGATGATCACGCGACCTTTACCGGCACGCCCGCCTTCCTGAGCGTAATCCCAAGCGGTTTTCACGTCTTCGGCGCTGCGCAGCAGGCTCTGGCCTTTGCCCGATGAACTCATCACTGGCTTGACCACGCACGGGAAGCCCAGATCCTGTACGGCCTTGCTGTAGTCCTCGAAGGTGTCGGCGAAGTGGTACGGCGAGGTCGGCAGGTCCAGCTCTTCGGCGGCCAGGCGACGGATGCCTTCTCGGTTCATGGTCAGCTGCGCGGCGCGCGCGGTCGGGATCACGGTGAAGCCTTCGGCTTCCAGCTCCACTAGGGTCGCGGTGGCGATGGCTTCGATTTCCGGCACGATGAAGTGCGGCTTCTCGGCTTCGATCACAGCACGCAGGGCGGCGCCGTCGAGCATGTTGATCACGTGGCTGCGATGCGCAACCTGCATGGCCGGCGCGTTGGCGTAACGGTCGACGGCAATCACTTCAACGCCCAGGCGTTGCAGCTCGATTACCACTTCCTTGCCCAACTCACCACAGCCACACAGCAATACGCGGGTCGCGGTTGGCGACAATGGAGTTCCGATACGGGTCATCTCAGGTCCTCAAGAAGCGGATCATCGAGGGTCGCGGCGCCTGGCGCGCGTCCCATGGGGAGAAAGCGCGGCATTTTACATGAACCGCAAGGTTTGGCTTCAGCTGGCGACAGCCTGTTTGCGCAAGCGCCAGGCCATGATCAGCCACACGACCGTCACGCCGGCGAACTTGGAGCCCATGGCGGTAAGGATCACGGCCGGGGTGAAGGCATCGATCATGCCGAAGAAGATGAAGGTGTCGAGGGGAATGCTCAGGGCCGAACTTATCCACAGGCGATCATGCAACGGGCGTTTGGTGATGCTGAACACCAGCCAGTCGATGCATTCGGACACCGCGAAGGCCGTGGCGCTGGCCAGCGCGATGGACGGATCGGAAGTGACATACGACAGGACCAGCGCTGCAAGCATCGCCGCGATCGCGCCGTGGCCGAAGCGGGTTTGCACCATATCGCGCAAGACAAACACCAACCCACCCCAGGCCGACCAGATGATGTCCAGGTGCGGGGCGGTGGAAAAGGCGTAGTTGATCAGCACGACGCTGCTGATGTAGGCGATCAGGAAGAACATGGGGTGGCGGGATACCTGTCAATTTGGCGCACAGATTACTTTATCTCGGGCTCACAATTAACCCGGTGGCGAGGGAGCTTGCTCCCGCTGGCGCGCGAAGCGGCCCTGAAATCAGGGGGCGCGGTGTGTCAGGTTGAATGTGTTTGTCATCTATGGGGCTGCTTCGCAACCCAGCGGGAGCAAGCTCCCTCGCCACAAAAAACCTCATCAGCCACAAAAGCTCACAAGGCTCACAAGGCTCACAAGGCTCAGGAATCGGATCTGGAAGGCAGCATCCAGATCAACCCACTCGACTTCGCCCGCTCATGACACAGCCCCAACACCCTGCGGCGTTCTTCGTTGTCCATGCGACTCCAGCGTGTGATTTCTTCGACCGTGCGCTGACACCCGGTGCAAATATCATCTTCGTCCAACGCGCAGATGTTCACGCATGGCGAGAGGACCGGTCGTTCGGTGGCGTTCATTCTTCCTGCTCGACCAGATCACGGGCGTAACGCTGCGAATTGTGCACATAGTGCGCAGCGCTGGCCTCCAGCATTTTCTTTTGCGGCTCGGTCAGCTCACGCACCACTTTGCCAGGCGAGCCCATGACCAGCGAACCGTCGGGAATCTCCTTGCCCTCGCCGATCAGCGAGTTGGCACCGATGATGCAGTTCTTGCCGATTTTTGCGCCGTTGAGAATCACGGCATTGATACCGATCAGGCTGTAATCACCCACGGTGCAGCCATGAAGCATGGCGTTGTGGCCGATGGTTACGCCGGTGCCGATGGTCAGCGGGTAGCCCATGTCGGTGTGCATCACCGTGCCGTCCTGGACGTTACTGTTCTTGCCGATCAGGATCAGTTCGTTGTCGCCACGCAACACGGCGTTGAACCAGACGTTGGCGCCCTCTTCCAGTTTGACCTTGCCCACCAGCACGGCATTGGGTGCTACCCAGCTCTGCGGATGGGTTTCGACGCGGGCGTCGCCCAGGCGATATTTCATCTTATTGTCCTCAAGGCTCAGGCAGCCGCGTTTCACGCCATACGAACGATGGCTTCAAGTATTGATATAGCTTTTGGGCGGGTGATGCAGACTGATGTCGGCGTCATAGAGTAGGTTGATCAACTCGACGATCATGATCGCCGTCAGGCCCCAGATTTTGTACTCGCCGTAACGATAACTCGGCACGTACCAACTGCGCCCCTGGTAGTCGATGCGGTGGGTGTGTTCCCGCGGATCCTCACGAAAGAACTCCAGAGGTACGCTGAACACGGCGGCGATCTCGGCATCGTTGGCCAGGTATTCGACAAAGTCCGGAATTACCCCGACATAAGGCGTGACCTTGATGCCGTGCAAGGAGATCAGCGGGCTCAGGGGTCCGATCACTTCGACCAGCCCCGGCGGCAAGCCGATTTCTTCTTCGGCCTCCCGTAGCGCGGTGAAAATCAGGTCCGGGTCTTCGGGGTCGCGTCGCCCACCGGGGAAGGCGACTTCTCCGCCATGGGTCGAGAGCCCGCTGGCGCGCAGGGTCAGAACCAGTTCCGGTTCGTCACTGCGGGTGATGGGCACCAGCACCGCGGCTTCGGGGAAACGTCGATCAGATTCCAGGGTACGCGGCGTGTGGTTGCTTACCCGGTGAAGTAGCTCGTCCAGCATGAGTCTTCTCGATTTATTCGCTACCTTGCATCATGCACCAATCGCACCGGCCGCCCAACCCCATAACCACTGCATGTCGCTAAACGACAACTTGCCGACAGGCACCGCCGCACGCCAAGATAGGCGCAGCATTCAGGAACCCCAGCATGAAATTTTGCAGTCAGTGCGGCAACCCGGTCACCCAGCGCATCCCCGAAGGCGACTCGCGCCTGCGTTTTGTCTGTGACAGCTGTCAGGCGATTCACTATCAGAACCCCAACATCGTCGCCGGCTGCGTGGCGACCTGGGGCTCGAAAGTATTGCTGTGCCGACGCGCCATCGAGCCTCGGCTCGGTTACTGGACCCTGCCCGCCGGTTTCATGGAAAACGGTGAAACCATCGAGCAGGCAGCCGTTCGCGAAACGGCCGAGGAAGCCTGCGCGCGGGTGCGCAACCTGAGCATCTATACGCTGATCGACGTGCCGCACATCAGTCAGGTGCATGTGTTCTTTCGCGCGGAGCTGGTGGACCTGGATTTTTCCGCCGGTCCCGAGAGCCTGGAAGTGCAGCTTTTCGACGAAGCCGACATCCCGTGGTCAGAGTTGGCTTTCCGCACGGTGGGCCGTACCTTAGAATGCTTCTTCGCTGACCGGCGGACCGAGGTCTACCCCGTGCGATCCGAGTCGATCCCGCCGCTTGCTCAGCCTGCCATCACCTAAAGTCCTGGCTCCAGAATCACCTATAACTAAATAGTCGCGACACCTCTCAGGGATATCGTTTCAATGCGCTGGTTGCTTGCCGTGTTTTGCTTGTCGTTCGTCACCCTGTCACAGGCTTCCGTTGCGGAAACCCTGAACGGCAAAGTCATCGAAAAAGTTCTGGTGCTCAAATCCGCCCACCAATTGCAATTGATCAATGACGGCAAGCCGCTCAAGACCTATCGCATTTCCCTGGGCAAACGGCCCAAGGGACCAAAACTGATGGAAGGCGACAAACGCACGCCCGAAGGTTTCTATTGGCTGGACTGGCGCAAGGTCAGCGATAAATTCAACCTGGCGATGCACATCTCCTACCCGAACATCAGCGACTCTGCCCGTGCCCGGCGTGAAGGCGTCGAGCCTGGCAGCATGATCATGATCCACGGCACACCGGACACCGAAGAAAACCCGGAAGACCTGTTCCACACCCTGGACTGGACCGACGGCTGCATTGCCATGCGCAACATGGACATGCGTGAGGTCTGGGGCCTGGTGCCGGATGGCACGATGATCGAGATTCGTCCGTAATCCTGTGGCGAGGGAGCTTGCTCCCTCGCCACACAAAGCCACCTGCTGCTCTCTAGCTACGTGTCTGACCGCGACCTTCGGTCGCTCCTCGAAAAATAAACTCAAAAGATCGCAGCCTGGGACAACGCCTGCCGGGAAGATACCAATCTCCCCGGCAAGCGTTGTCCCAGGCTGCGATCTTTGTGTTCAAAACCCTCACCTCTAATACCACTTAATACCAAACCCTAATCCAAACCCTAAACAGGGCGGGCTTTCTCACGCCAACAGCAAAGTACTGGCATTGACATGGTATTCAAGTGGTATTAATTTTCAGCCATTCGCGGAACACAACACTCCAATATCCGCATCGGACATCCCTGACATGAATGACCTCCAGGCCCTACGCCCTGACGACACCCAGCCCACGCCCCTGTACCTGCAACTGGCGCGCAATCTGGAAGCGGCGATCCATGCCGGGCAATGGAAAGCCGAGCAGGCCATGCCTTCGGAGCGCAACCTCAGCGAGCTGCTGGGCATCTCCCGCGTCACCGCCCGCAAGGCACTGGAAGTCCTGTTCGAACAGGGTCTGATCCGCCGTAACCAAGGCTCCGGCACGTTCATCACGCCGCGTTTGGAACAACCGCTGTCGCGCCTTTCGGGTTTCAGCGAAATGCTGCGCCTCAAGGGCTTCGTTCCCGGCTCGCAATGGCTGGAGCGCGAGATCACCCCGCCGACCCACGAAGAACTGATCCGCCTCGGCCTCTCGCCCAACGACAAGGTCGCGCGGCTCAAACGTCTGCGCAAAGCCGACGACACGGTGATGGCGATCGAGATGAGTACCCTGCCCGCCTCGATCATCCCCAAGCCGCAGGCGGTGGGCGATTCCCTCTACGAATACCTCGACGGCATCGGCAAACCGATCGTCCGCGCGCTGCAACACATCCAGGCGATCAACGCCTCGGACGAATTCGCCGCCCTCGTCGGCATCGCCCCCGGCACCGCCATGCTGCTGATGACCCGGGTTGGCTACCTGGAAGACAACACACCGATCGAAGTCACCGACACCTACTGCCGCAACGATTACTACGACTTTGTTGCAGAGCTTCGTCGATAACCTGCTTCGCCGCTAAAACCGAGAACCGATCATGTCCGAAGACAACATCCTCACCGCCCACGGCTGGGTTCGTGGCCGGCTGATCCACGAACACGGCAAGGTCGTGTCCATCGAAGGCGTGCCGTGCAACCCGGCTGACAACGACTTGCCCTATCTGCTGCCCGGCTTCATCGACCTGCACGTCCATGGCGGCGGCGGCAAAGACATCATGGAAGGCGCAACCGCCTTCGAAACCATCAGCAAGACCCACGTGCGCTTCGGCACCACGTCGCTGTTGGCGACCACCATGACGGCGCCGCCGGAAGAGATTTCCAGCGTGCTCAAAGCCGTCGGCGAGTTCTGCGAGCAGCGGCCAACAGGCTGCGCCCGGGTACTCGGCGTGCACCTTGAAGGCCCGTACATCAATCCCGGCAAACTCGGTGCCCAGCCGAACTTTGCCCACACCGCGCTGATGGCCGAAGTCGAGGACTATCTGGCGCTAGCACCGATCCGCGTGATCACCATCGCCCCGGAAATCGCCGGCCACGATGCCTTGATCCGCACCCTCAGTGCGCGCGGCATCCGCATGCAGATCGGCCACACCCTCGGCAGCTATGAGGAAGGCGTCGCCGCGCTGGCGGCGGGTGCCAGTAGTTTCACTCACCTCTACAACGCCATGAGCCCGCTGCATCATCGCGAGCCGGGCATCGTCGGTGCGGCGCTGGCCCACGCCAAATACGCCGAGCTGATCCCGGACTTGCTGCACGTGCACCCCGGCGCCATGCGCGTGGCCCTGCGCGCGATCCCGTGCCTGTATTGCGTCACCGATTCCACCGCCGCTGCCGGCATGCCGGACGGTGAATACAAGCTCGGCAGCCACACGGTCACCAAGTGCCTGGGCGGCGTGCGCTTGCCCGACGGCACCCTGGCCGGCAGCACGCTGACCATGGATCAGGCGCTGCGCAATCTGGTGAAGATCGGTTTGCCGATCGCCGAGGCGTCACAACGTCTTTCGCAATTCCCCGCCGACTACCTCGGCCTCCCCGAACGCGGCCGCCTGCAACCTGGCAGCTGGGCCGACTGCGTGCGGCTGGATCGATCACTCACACTCACCGCCGTCATGGTCGAAGGAGAAGACATTGACTTCAAAAATGCTTGAAGAGGCGCTGTCCTCGTTCGAGGCCGTGCAAGCCCAACTGCAGCAACTCGACCCGCAGATGTTCGAGATCGCCGGGCGCCTGCGCCGTCAGCCGCCGCAAGTGGTGATGACCGTCGCTCGCGGCAGTTCAGACCACGCCGCCAGTTACTTCGCCTACCTGACCATGCAGCAACTGGGCTTCCCGGTGGCGTCGCTGCCGATGTCGGTGGTGACCATGCTGCAAGCACCGTTGAAGGTCAGCGGCCAAGTGGCGTTTGCGTTCTCGCAGTCGGGGCAAAGTCCGGATCTGGTGAACAGCCTGCGTCTATTGCGCAAACGCGGTGCCCTGAGCATTGCCATGGTCAACGCCGAAAGTTCGCCGCTGGAAGCCGCGTGCGAATTCAGCCTGCCGCTGTGCGCGGGTACAGAAAGCAGCGTCGCCGCCACCAAAAGCTTTATCGCCACCCTCAGCGCCAGTGCCCGTCTGATCGCCCATTGGAAAGAAGACGTGGAATTGCTCGAAGCCGGCAACACCTTGCCGCAAGGTCTGCGCGAGGCGGCGCAACAGGATTGGAGCCTGGCCATCGACGTCTTGCGCGATTGCCAACGCTTGATGGTAATCGGCCGAGGTGCCGGTTTTGCCATCGCTCAGGAAGCAGCCCTCAAGTTCAAGGAAACCTCGGCGATTCAGGCCGAAGCCTTCAGCAGCGCCGAAGTGCGTCACGGCCCGATGGCATTGATCGACGAGAATTATCCCCTGCTGATCTTCGCTCCACGGGGTGCCGAGCAGGCCGGTTTACTGAACCTTGCTGCTGACATGCGCCAGCGCGGCGCTCGCGTTCTGCTGGCCGCACCGGATGACATTGCCGAGCGCGACCTCACGCTGACCCGGGCCGAACACCCGGCCCTTGACCCGATTCTGGCGATCCAGAGTTTCTACGTCATGGCCGCTGGTTTGGCCGTGGCCCGTGGCATGGACCCGGACCAGCCGCGGCATTTGAGCAAAGTGACGCGCACACACTAAGTCCGCCCCGAACGATTTCCTGATGAGACCGAGCCATGCATAACAACAATAAAGAGCTGACCCTCAACGCCCCGCTCAGCGGCCCGGTGCTCACGCTCGCCAAAGTCCCGGACCCGGTGTTCGCCAGCGGCGCGATGGGCGACGGGATCGCCATCGATCCACTGAACGACACCCTTCACGCCCCCTGCGCCGGCGTCGTGGTGCACGTCGCCCGCAGCGGTCACGCCGTCACCTTGCGTGCCGATAACGGCGCCGAATTGCTCCTGCACCTGGGCCTCGACACCGTCGAGTTGCAGGGCGAAGGCTTCTCGATGCTGGTCAAGGAAGGCGCCCGCGTCAGCAACGGCCAGCCGCTGTTGCGCTACGACCTGGACAAGGTCGCGCAGCAGTGCAAAAGCCTGGTCAGCCTGATGATCCTGACCAACAGCCAGGCGTTTCAGGCGCGGCCCATCACGCTGAAATCGGTGAAGGTCGGCGACCCGCTGCTGCACATCATTCGCCGGGCAGCGCCGGGCGCCCAGTCAGAGGTGGACCTTTCGGGTGAAGCGCATTTCGGCCACGTGCGCATCGCTCATCGTGGCGGTCTGCACGCTCGCCCGGCCGCACTGATTCGTCAGACCGCGCAAGGGTTCAAGAGCAAATCGCAGCTGCATTTCGCCGGCAAATCGGCGACCTGTGACAGCTTGATCGGGCTGATGAGCCTGGCCGTCGGCGAGCAGGAGGAAGTTCAGGTCAGCTGCCAGGGCCCGGATGCCGAAGCGGCGTTGCAAGCATTGCTGATCGCCTTGTCCACCGCGTTGGCCGAAGAAAGCCATGCCGCTGCGCCTGCGCCGATCACCCGACGCACTCGGACTGCCGAAGCGGGCGTGCTGCACGGTGTTTGCGCCGCACCCGGTCTGGTCGGTGGGCCGTTGTTTCGCTTGAATGCCATCAGCCTGCCGGTAGATGACGGCGGCCACGACCCCGAGCAACAGTTGCACGCCCTCGATACCGCACTGACCGTCGTGCGCAGCGAAATCGAACACACTCTGGCCCAGGCGAGGAAACACAAAAACACTGACGAAGAAGCGATCTTCACCGCGCACCTCGCCTTGCTCGAAGACCCGGCGCTGCTGGACGCGGCCAACGCCTGCATCGTTCAAGGCATGGCCGCGACGCACGCCTGGAGCCAATCGATCGACGTGCAGTGCGACGTCCTTCAACAACTCGGCAGCGCGTTGCTGGCCGAGCGCGCCAACGATCTGCGCGACCTCAAGCAACGGGTGCTGCGCGCCTTGCTCGGCGAAGCCTGGCATTACGACGTACCGGCCGGCGCCATTGTCGCCGCCCATGAACTGACACCGTCGGACTTGCTGCAACTGAGCGAGCAAGGGGTCGCCGGGTTGTGCATGGCCGAGGGCGGCGCGACGTCCCACGTCGCAATTCTGGCGCGGGGTAAAGGTTTGCCGTGCCTGGTTGCGCTGGGTTCGGCGCTGCTGGATCAGGCGCAAGGCCAGGCGGTGGTGCTGGATGCCGACGGTGGTCGTCTCGAATGGGCGCCGACGGCCGAACGCCTGGCCGACGTGCATCAGGCACAACGTGATCATCAGCAACGCCGTGCGCTTCAACAATCACAGGCTCATACCCCGGCACTGACACTCGATGGCGTGCACATCGACGTCGCCGCCAATGTCGCCTCCAGCGCAGAAGCCGCAGACGCGCTGGCCAACGGCGCCGATGGCGTCGGCCTGCTGCGCACCGAATTTCTGTTTGTCGACCGCAACACCGCTCCGGACGAACAGGAGCAACGCCTCGCCTATCAAGCCGTGCTCGACGCCATGGGTGAAAAGTCGGTGATCATCCGCACCATCGACGTTGGCGGCGACAAGCAGCTCGACTACCTGCCGTTGCCCGTCGAAGCCAATCCGGTGCTCGGCTTGCGCGGTATTCGCCTGGCTCAGGTGCGGCCGGAATTGCTCGATCAGCAACTGCGCGCACTGTTGCACGTCAGCCCGCTGTCACGCTGCCGGATCCTGTTGCCGATGGTGACCGAGGTCGATGAGTTGCTGCACATCCGCCAGCGCCTCGATGCGTTGTGCCTCGAACTTGGGGTAAATGAACGCCCGGAGCTGGGGGTGATGATCGAAGTCCCGGCCGCCGCCCTGCTGGCCGAGCAATTGGCCGAACACGCGGACTTCCTGTCCATCGGCACCAACGATTTGTCGCAATACACCTTGGCGATGGACCGCGACCACGCCGGCCTGGCCTCGCGCGTCGACGCCATGCACCCGGCCCTGCTGCGGCTGATCGCCCAGACCTGCGCCGGTGCGGCGGTGCATAACCGTTGGGTTGGCGTTTGCGGTGCACTCGCCTCTGACCCGCTGGCCACTCCCGTTCTGATCGGCCTGGGCGTCAGCGAGTTGTCGGTGAGCCCGGTGCAGATCGGTGAAATCAAGGATCGCGTGCGCCACCTCGACGCCGCGCAATGCCGACGCATCAGCCACGACCTGCTCAAGCTGAGCAGCGCCGGGGCGGTGCGTCACGCCTGTCACCAGCAATGGCCTCTGAGCTGAAAACTACAACAACTCTCAAATAAAAAGAGCACAGGGAGAACCGCCATGTACCAATATTTCATCGAGGGCCTGCAACGCCTCGGCCGAGCGTTGATGCTGCCGATCGCGATCCTGCCGATTGCCGGCCTGTTGCTGCGTCTGGGTGACACCGACCTGCTGAACATCGCGATCATCCATGACGCTGGCCAAGTGATCTTCGCCAACCTGGCGATGATCTTCGCCATCGGCATCGCGGTCGGTTTCGCCAAGGACAACAACGGCACCGCTGGCCTCGCCGGGGTGATCGGCTACCTGGTGATGATCTCCACACTCAAGGTGCTGGATGCGAGCATCAACATGGGCATGCTCGCCGGGATCGTCAGCGGCTTGATGGCCGGCGCGCTGTACAACCGCTTCAAGGACATCAAGCTTCCGGAGTACCTGGCGTTCTTTGGCGGCCGGCGCTTCGTGCCGATCGTCACCGGCTTCGCTGCCGTTGGCCTGGGCGTAGTGTTTGGTTTGATCTGGCCGCCGATCCAGCACGGCATCAACGGCTTCGGCACATTGATGATGGAGAGCGGCAGCATCGGCGCCTTCGTCTTCGGCGTGTTCAACCGCCTGCTGATCGTCACCGGCCTGCACCACATCCTCAACAACATGGCGTGGTTCGTCTTCGGCAACTTCACCGACCCGACCACGGGTGCCATGGTCACCGGCGACCTGTCGCGCTACTTCGCCGGTGACCCGAAGGGCGGCCAGTTCATGACCGGCATGTTCCCGGTGATGATCTTCGGCCTGCCCGCCGCCTGCGTGGCGATGTACCGCAACGCCCTGCCGGAACGCCGCAAAGTCATGGGCGGGATCTTCCTGTCGATGGCGCTGACTTCCTTCCTGACCGGCGTCACCGAACCCATCGAATTTGCGTTCATGTTCCTCGCACCGTTTCTGTTTTTGCTCCATGCGCTGCTGACGGGGTTATCGATGGCGATCACCAATGCGCTGAACATCCACCTGGGTTTCACCTTCTCCGGCGGTTTCATCGACATGGTGCTCGGCTGGGGCGAATCCACCAACGGCTGGCGGGTGGTGCCGGTGGGGTTGGCGTATGCGGTGATCTACTACGCGGTATTTGATTTCTGCATCCGCCGCTTCAACCTCAAGACGCCAGGGCGTGAAGACGTGCCGACGGGTGAGAAGGTTGTGGTCACCGAGAATGAACGCGCCGGGGCGTACATCAAGGCGCTGGGCGGGGCGCAGAATCTGATTACCGTGGGCGCGTGTACGACGCGGTTGCGGCTGGACATGGTGGATCGCAACAAGGCCAACGATGCCGAGTTGAAAGCACTGGGGGCGATGGCGGTCGTGCGCCCCGGCAAGGGCGGGAGCCTGCAAGTGGTGGTCGGGCCGATGGCGGACAGCATTGCCGATGAGATTCGCTTGGCGATGCCGGCACTGGGGCGTGCGCTTGTTTCTTCCCCTCCTGCCGTTGTCGATGCGCCTGCACCGGCAGCTGTAGCAAAATCGGAGGCGCAGCAATGGCTGAAGGCATTGGGTGGTGGAGACAACGTGTTGCAGATGGATTGCGTGGCCATGACGCGGATTCGGTTGCAACTGGCGGATGGCAAGGCGTTGTTGGAGGGTGATTTGAAGGCGCTGGGTTGCCAGGGGGTCAGTCAGCTTGAAGGCGGTGTCTGGCACCTGGTGATTGGTGACAAGGCATCGAGTTTGAGTGATGCGCTGGAAGCGTTGGTCAATCGCAGTGAGGTGAGTGCCAAGGTGTAGATCTTCGGCGTTTGGCAATCCGTCATCGCGAGCAAGCTCGCTCCCACATTGGACCTGTGTACACCGAACCATTGTGGGAGCGAGCTTGCTCGCGATGAGGCCTTCAGCATCTCTGCTAATTTTCAGGCCATAAAAAACCCGCTGATCTTCATCAGCGGGTTTCTCATTTCAGCAGCAGGCAGATCAAAAATCTTCCAACCGCCACA
>NZ_LT607561.1:132469-212278 GCF_900095275.1 Pseudomonas sp. UMAB-40 | reverse complement strand
GACTCTGCTTCAGAGCCATCACCACAGAACGAATCAACTCATCCGCCACAACAAGCTCAACCTTCCACTCCTCGACCTGTTCAACCTGCCCCGCTTCCCCAATAAACGGCTGACTGCCGTCCAACGGGCGAAACTGACCGAGGCCGAGTACTTGCCACGCGCAATGGTCGTAAGCACCGATCCGCCCGCCACCGGCAGCGAACACAGCGCTCTTGACCAACTCGACATGACTGGCCGGAACAAAAAAGCTGAGCTTGTACACAGCCCTTAGTTCACCCAGACGCGCGCGTTACGGAACATACGCATCCAAGGTGCGTCTTCGTTCCAGTCCTCCGAACGCCACGAGTTCTGCACGGCGCGGAACACGCGTTCCGGGTGCGGCATCATGATCGTTACGCGACCGTCGCGGCTGGTCAAACCGGTGATCCCGCGCGGCGAGCCGTTCGGGTTGGCCGGGTAGTTTTCCGTGACCTTGCCGTGGTTGTCGACGAAACGCATCGCCACGCAACCGGACAGATCGGCTTCCAGCAACGCTTCTTCGCTGGCGAACTCGGCATGACCTTCACCGTGAGCGATGGCGATCGGCATGCGCGAACCGGCCATGCCCTGCAGGAAGATCGAGTTCGACTCCTGGACCTGAACCATCGCCACCCGCGCTTCGAACTGCTCGGAACGGTTGCGCACGAAGTGCGGCCAGAATTCGCTGCCCGGGATCAGTTCGTGCAGGTTGGACATCATCTGGCAACCGTTGCACACGCCGAGGGTGAAGCTGTCGGTACGCTCGAAGAACCCCTGGAACGCATCGCGAGCACGGCTGTTGAACAGCGCGGACTTGGCCCAGCCTTCACCGGCACCCAGTACGTCGCCGTAGGAGAAACCGCCGCAAGCGACCATGCCCTTGAAGTCGTTCAGGTCGACACGGCCGGCCAGAATGTCGCTCATGTGCACGTCGATCGCGTTGAAACCGGCGCGGTCGAACGCGGCCGCCATTTCCACCTGACCGTTGACGCCCTGCTCACGCAGCACGGCAACCTGTGGGCGGATGCCTTTCTTGATGTAAGGCGCGGCGACGTCCTGGTTGACGTCGTAGCTCAGCTTGACGCTCAGGCCCGGGTTGTCTTCTTCCAGCAGCACGTCGAACTCTTGTTCGGCGCAGTCGGCGTTGTCACGCAGGCGCTGGATCTGGTAGCTGGTTTCAGCCCACTGACGTTGCAGCAAACGACGCTGACCTTCGAACACGGTTTCGCCGTTGAAGGTGATGTTGATCTGGCCGTTGTTCATCGGCTGACCGATCACCGACACGCACTCGCCCAGACCGGCAGCGCTGAACTGCGCGAGGATGTCCGGCGTGGCGTCCTGGCGAACCTGGATCACAGCGCCCAGTTCTTCGTTGAACAGGATCGCGGCGATGTCGGCGGAGGTTTCAGCCAGACCGTCGAGGTTCAGGCTCAGGCCGCAGTGGCCAGCGAAGGCCATTTCAACGGTGCTGGTCAGCAGACCACCGTCGGAACGGTCGTGGTAAGCCAGCAGGTGACCGTCGGCATTGAGGCCCTGAATCACGGCGAAGAAAGCTTTCAGGTCTTCGGCATCGTCGACGTCCGGCGCTTGCGAACCGAGCTTGCCGTGAACCTGGGCCAGGATCGAGGCGCCCATGCGGTTCTGGCCACGGCCCAGATCGATCAGGATCAGGTCAGTGGTGCCCTTGTCCATGCGCAGTTCCGGGGTCAGGGTCTGACGGATGTCAGCCACTGGCGCGAAACCGGTCACGATCAGGGACATCGGCGAGGTCACGGTCTTGTCGACGCCTTCGTCGTTCCAGCGCGTGGCCATGGACATGGAGTCCTTGCCCACCGGAATGGTAATGCCCAGCTCCGGGCACAGTTCCATGCCGACCGCTTTCACGGTGTCGTACAGACGCGCGTCTTCACCCGGGTGACCGGCAGCAGACATCCAGTTCGCCGACAACTTGATGTCGGAAATCTTGTTGATGCGCGAAGCGGCGATGTTGGTCAGGGTTTCGCCGATGGCCATGCGGCCCGACGCCGGAGCGTCCAGCAGAGCCAGCGGAGTGCGCTCGCCCATGGCCATGGCTTCACCGGTGTACACGTCGAAGCTGGTAGCGGTGACGGCAACGTCGGCCACCGGAACCTGCCACGGGCCGACCATTTGGTCACGGGCCACGAGGCCGGTGATGGTGCGGTCACCGATGGTGATCAGGAAGCTTTTGCTTGCAACAGCCGGGTGATGCAGGACGCGCTCGACGCAGTCAGCAATTTCCAGTGTCGACGGATCGAAATCGTCGCCCAGCTCGTTTTCACGAACGGCCGAACGGTGCATGCGCGGGGCTTTGCCCAGCAGCACTTCAAGCGGCATGTCCACCGGGCTGTTGCCGAAGTGGCTGTCGGTGACCGTCAGTTGCGGCTCGGCAGTGGCTTCGCCAACCACGGCGAACGGGCAGCGCTCGCGTTCGCAGATCGCCTGGAAGCGTTCGAAGTCAGCCGGGCCGACCGCCAGAACGTAGCGTTCCTGGGATTCGTTACTCCAGATTTCGTGCGGGGCCATGCCCGGCTCGTCATTTGGAATGTTGCGCAGTTCAAAGCGACCGCCACGGTTGCCATCGTTGACCAATTCCGGGAAGGCGTTGGACAGACCGCCCGCGCCGACGTCGTGGATGAAGCTGATCGGGTTTTTGTCGCCCAGTTGCCAGCAACGGTCGATGACTTCCTGGCAGCGACGTTCCATTTCCGGGTTTTCGCGCTGTACCGAAGCGAAATCCAGGTCGGCCGAGCTGGTGCCGGTGGCCATGGAGGAAGCCGCGCCGCCGCCCAGGCCGATCAACATCGCCGGGCCGCCCAGCACGATCAGCTTGGAGCCGACGGTGATCTCGCCTTTCTGTACGTGTTCGGCACGGATGTTACCCATGCCGCCGGCCAGCATGATCGGCTTGTGGTAACCGCGAACTTCATCGCCACGGGGGGTGGTGATCGACTGTTCGAAGGTACGGAAGTAGCCGGTCAGGGCCGGACGACCGAATTCGTTGTTGAACGCCGCGCCACCCAGTGGGCCTTCGATCATGATGTCCAGCGCGGTGACAATGCGCTCAGGCTTGCCATACGGCACTTCCCACGGCTGTTCGAAGCCCGGGATCTGCAGGTTGGACACGGTGAAACCGGTCAGGCCAGCCTTTGGCTTGGCGCCACGACCGGTAGCACCTTCGTCGCGAATCTCGCCGCCACTGCCGGTGGATGCGCCCGGGAACGGGGCAATCGCGGTCGGGTGGTTGTGGGTTTCGACTTTCATCAGGATGTGCACCGGTTCCTGCACCGCGCCGTACTGGCGGGTTTCAGGGTCCGGGAAGAAACGGCCGGCGACGTTGCCGACGATCACCGAAGCGTTGTCCTTATAAGCCGACAGAACGCCTTCGCTGTGCATCACGTAGGTGTTCTTGATCATGCCGAACAGGCTTTTTTCCTGGCTCTGCCCGTCGATGTCCCAACTGGCGTTGAAGATCTTGTGACGGCAGTGCTCGGAGTTCGCCTGGGCGAACATCATCAATTCGATGTCGTGCGGGTTGCGCTTCAAGCCGACGAAGGCGTTGACCAGGTAGTCGATCTCGTCTTCGGCCAGGGCCAGGCCCAGCTCGGTGTTGGCTTTTTCCAGCGCGCCGCGGCCGCCACCCAGGACGTCGATCGCGGTCAGCGGTTTCGGCTCGGCGTGGCTGAACAGGCCGGCGGCTTGTTCGAGGTTGCCGAGGACGATCTGGGTCATGCGATCGTGCAAGGCATCGGAGATCAGTTGCGCGTCGGCGTCACTGAACTGGCCGGCGACGTAGAACGCGATGCCGCGTTCCAGGCGCTGGATCTTGCTCAGGCCGCAGTTGCGAGCGATGTCGCTGGCCTTGCTGGACCACGGCGAGATGGTGCCGAAACGTGGCAACACCAGGAACAGACGACCGGTCGGCTCTTGTACCGGAACACTTGGGCCGTACTTCAGAAGGCGCGCGAGCACCTGCTGTTCGTCGCCGGTCAGGACGCCGGTAACTTCGGCGAAGTGAGCGAATTCAGCATACAAGCCGCTGACAGCCGGGACCTTCTGGCTCAGTTGCTCAAGGAGTTTGCTGTGGCGAAAGGCAGAAAGGGCAGGAGCGCCGCGCAGGATCAACATCTTCGGGACAGCCTCGGGAAGGGGTGTGCTTTGAGGCCGTGCATTCTAGCCTAAACCGCCCGCGACATCACCCGAAACGGTGCGCGCGGGCGCACCCGAACGTCGGGCCGGGCATTTGGACCTTAAACAGCGATACGCCGAGGGTTATTTTTTATGTCACAAATTACCGTTCGGGCCCATTCCTGCGGGCTCCAAGCGGGTTTTACGCTGCCTAGCAGACAAGCCCTTCGCTGTCGAGATATGGCGCTCGTGGTCCTTTGCGTATACTGCGCAGATGTTTTCCCCAACGGCTTTGCGTCCGCGGTTCGCCAAATGGCTGATCGCAACCGGACTCTTCCTGGTGCTCAGTGGCTGTGTTGATAAACCCAACACGCTGGAGCGCGTAAAGGAGGATGGCGTGCTGCGGGTGGTTACCCGAAACAGCCCCGCCACCTACTTTCAGGATCGCAACGGTGAAACCGGCTTCGAATACGAGCTGGTGAAGCGCTTCGCCGACGATCTGGGGGTGGAACTCAAAATCGAGACCGCCGACAACCTCGACGACCTGTTCAATCAGGTGGGCAAGCCTAACGGCCCGGTGCTGGCTGCTGCCGGTCTGGTCAGCAGCGAGAAACGCAAACAGCAGGTGCGGTTTTCCCACTCCTATCTTGAAGTCACGCCACAGATCATCTACCGCAACGGTAAATCGCGGCCGACCGACGCGGGCGACCTGGTTGGCAAGAAGATCATGGTGCTCAAGGGCAGCACACACGCCGAACAGTTGGCGGAACTGAAAAAGAAATATCCCGGCATTGAATACGAAGAATCCGACGCGGTTGAAGTCGTCGACTTGCTGCGGATGGTCGATGAAGGTCAGATCGACCTGACCCTGGTCGATTCAAATGAAGTCGCGATGAACCAGGTCTACTTCCCCAACATACAAGTGGCCTTCGACCTCGGTGATGCCAGCAACCAGAGTTGGGCGGTGGCCGCTGGCGACGACAACAGCCTGCTCAACGAGATCAATGCCTACCTCGACAAGGTGAAGAAAAACGGTACCTTGCAACGTCTCAAAGACCGCTATTACGGGCACGTCGACGTACTGGGTTACATGGGCGCCACCACCTTCGCCCAGCACTTGCAGCAACGCCTGCCCAAGTACGAGCAACACTTCAAGGCCTACGCCAAGAAAGAGAAAGTCGATTGGCGCCTGCTGGCGGCCGTCGGTTACCAGGAGTCGTTATGGCAAGCGGCGGTCACGTCCAAGACCGGCGTTCGCGGGCTGATGATGCTGACCCAGAACACCGCGCAGGCCATGGGCGTCTCCAATCGCCTCGACCCCAAGCAAAGCATCATGGGCGGCGCCAAATACCTGGCCTACATGAAGGATCAGCTGGACGAATCGATCCAGGAGCCGGATCGCACCTGGTTTGCACTGGCGGCCTACAACGTCGGCAGCGGCCATCTGGATGACGCGCGCAAACTGGCGGCGAAAGAAGGCCTGAACCCGGACAAGTGGCTGGACGTGAAGAAGATCCTGCCGCGGCTGTCAGAGAAAAAGTGGTACAGCAAGACGCGTTATGGCTACGCCCGGGGCGGCGAGCCGGTGCACTTCGTGGCGAACATCCGTCGTTACTACGACATCCTGACGTGGGTCACGCAGCCACAGCTTGAAGGCAATCAGGTGGCGGAAGGCAACCTGCATGTGCCGGGGGTCGACAAGACCAAGCCGAATCAGGAAACCCCGCAGCTTTAACAACCGCCCCAATCAAAAAATGTGGGAGCGAGCTTGCTCGCGATAGCGGTGTGTCAGTCGACATAATCTTTGACTGATACACCGCTATCGCGAGCAAGCTCGCTCCCACAGGGTTTTGTGTTCGGGTTTAGGCTTTTGCGGCGGCCAGGATTAGTGCTTTCATCTCCGATACCGCCGACTTGAACCCGACAAACAACGCATGGGCCACCAGCGCATGGCCGATGTTCAGTTCGTTGATGCCCTTGATCGCGGCCACTGCTTCAACGTTGTGATAGTGCAGGCCGTGGCCGGCATTGACGATCAGCCCCTGAGCCAGGCCAAACGCTACGCCATCCGCCACACGCTTGAGTTCTTCAGCCACGTCAGTCGGCGTCTCTGCATCGGCGTAACGCCCGGTGTGCAGTTCGATAGCCGGCGCGCCAACGCGACGGGACGCTTCAATCTGCCGCTCATCAGCGTCGATGAACAGCGACACTTCGCAGCCGATCTTCGACAAGCGATCCACGGCGGCTTTGATCCGCGCTTCTTGCCCTGCAACGTCCAAACCACCTTCGGTGGTCAGTTCCTGACGGGTTTCCGGGACCAGGCAAATGTGCGCCGGGCGGATGCGCTCGGCGAACACCATCATTTCTTCAGTGACGCCCATTTCGAAATTCATGCGGGTTTGCAGCACGTCCTTGAGCAACAGCACGTCGCGTTCCTGGATGTGCCGGCGGTCTTCGCGCAAATGCACAGTGATGCCGTCAGCGCCCGCCTCTTCCGCGTCCAGTGCGGCCTTGACCGGATCCGGGTAACGAGTGCCCCTGGCCTGGCGCAGGGTGGCCACGTGGTCGATGTTTACGCCAAGAAGAATGCGATTGCTGGTGGTCACGGAAGCGCTCCTGAATTTAAAGATTCGGCGCACAGCATACGGGGAGACTACGGCTTGCGAAACAGCTCGCGACTGACCAGCGGACGACCGCCCAGGTGAACAGCCAATGCCTGACGCATCAGACGCTTGGCGGCGGACAACGCGCCCGGCGCGGTCCAGTCAGCCTCAGACATGGCCAACAGCTCGGTACCGTTGAACAGACCGGGTTGCAGCAGATAGACCTGTTCCAGGCCAGCATCCACTTGCAAACGGTACAGTCCGTCCGGGGCGATGGGCTCGCCGTGGATGTCGGTGGTCAGGGCGAAACCGTAACCGAGGTCGTCGAGCAGGCGCCACTCGAAGGATCGCAACAGCGGTTCCAGCGGTCGGCCTTCGGCCAGCGCGAGCAACGTCGCGGCGTAGTGATCAAACACGCCAGGATGCGGGTCTTCGGCGGGCAGCAGGCGGATCAGCAGTTCGTTGAGATAGAGGCCGCTGAACAAGGCCTCGCCGTTGAGCCAGGTTGAAACACCGCCCGCTTCCATTCGCCCAACGTTCTTCAGCTCACCCCGCCCCCGAAACTCCACTTCCAGCGGCACAAATGGCCGCGCCAATGTCCCCGCCTTGCCCCGCGCACTGCGCAACACCGCCCGCAGCCGACCTTGCGGCGTGAGGAAGTCCACCAATGCGCTGCTTTCGCGGTAGGCGCGGGAGTGGAGGACGTAGGCGGGTTGGCCGATTGGTGGGGTTTGGGACATGGAAGTCAGGGGTCTCGAAGAAAGTGCGCAGTTTTACAAACAACAAAAACCAATGTGGGAGCGGGCTTGCCCGCGATGGCGGACTTACATCCAACATCTCTGCTGAATGTTACATCCTCATCGCGGGCAAGCCCGCTCCCACAGGGTTCTGCGGTGAAGCTCAGGTCGGGTTTACAGGTCGCCGTAACCCAGCGAACGCAGAGCGCGCTCGTCATCGGACCAGCCGCCTTTCACTTTCACCCACAGGTTAAGCATGATCTTGGAGTCGAACAGCAATTCCATATCCTTGCGCGCCTCGGTGCCGATGCGCTTGATGCGCTCGCCCTTGTCACCAATGATGATTTTCTTCTGGCCGTCACGCTCGACGAGGATCAAGGCATGGATGTGCAGGGTTTTGCCCTGCTGCTTGAACTCTTCGATTTCGACGGTGATCTGGTACGGCAGCTCGGCGCCCATCTGGCGCATGATTTTCTCGCGCACCAGTTCTGCGGCAAGGAAGCGGCTGCTGCGGTCGGTGATCTGGTCTTCCGGGAAGAAGTGATCGTTTTCCGGCAGGTAACCGGCAATCACCCGCTCCAGTGCTTCGAGGTTGTGCCCGTGCTGGGCCGAGATCGGCATGATCTGCGCGTTCGGCAGCTGTTCCTGCAACCAGCTCAGGTGCGGCATCAGTTCGGCTTTGTCTTCGATGCGATCGGTCTTGTTCAGCGCCACGATCAGCGGGCCGGTCACGTACTGGACGCGCTCGAGGACCATCTGGTCTTCGTCGGTCCACTTGGTGCGATCCACCACGAAGATCACCACGTCGACGTCTTTCAACGCCGCCGAAGCGGTCTTGTTCATGTAACGGTTCAGAGCCTTTTCGCCGCCCTTGTGCATGCCCGGGGTGTCGACGTAGACAGCCTGGATCGCGCCTTCGGTCTTGATGCCCAGCATGTTGTGGCGGGTGGTTTGCGGCTTGCGCGAGGTGATCGCCAGTTTCTGACCCAGGATGTGGTTCAGCAGCGTGGACTTGCCCACGTTGGGACGGCCGACGATGGCAACATAGCCACAGCGAGTTGCAGTTGAATCAGTCATTGCCATTCTCCACACCCAGGGCAATCAGTGCTGCGGCGGCCGCTACCTGTTCGGCAATACGACGACTCACACCCTGACCTCGGCTTTTTTCATTCAGTAAGGTGATTTCACATTCGACGAAGAACGTCCGGCAATGCGGCTCACCCTGGATATCCACCACTTCGTAACGCGGCAGCTCGCAACCACGCGATTGCAGGAATTCCTGCAGGCGGGTTTTTGGATCTTTGTTGGTGTCGACCAGCGTCAGGCCTTCGAACTCACCGGCCAGCCAGGCCAGCACGCGCTCGCGCGCCATGTCCATGCCGGCGTCCAGGTAGATCGCACCAATCAGCGCTTCGAGGGCATCGGCCAGAATCGACTCGCGACGGAACCCGCCGCTTTTCAACTCACCGGAGCCCAGTCGCAGGTATTCGCCCAGATCGAAACCGCGGGCCAGTACGGCCAGCGTCTCACCTTTCACCAGACGTGCGCGCAAACGCGACAACTGGCCTTCGCGAGCCAGCGGGAAGCGATCGAACAGCGCCTCGCCAGCGACGAAGTTGAGGATGGCATCACCGAGGAATTCCAGGCGTTCGTTGTTGCGCCCGGCAAAGCTGCGGTGAGTCAGGGCCAGGACCATCAGTTCCTGATCCTTGAAGGTGTAGCCGAGCTGACGCTCTAGACGGCTTAAGGAGACGCTCACGGTTTACCCACGCTGAGTTCGTGGCTGGATTCCACCGCCATGGCCGTGATGCGGCGCAGGCTTGGGACAATTAACGCTGTGTTCAAAAATTACGTCCTGAATATCAGTGTTTTCATGCTTTCGGCGCCGATTGTGTCGACTCCAGAAATGCATTCGGCGCTGTGTTCAACAGCGCCGTGTGTGATTACTTGATCAGGCCAACCCGCGAGAAATTCGGCAGGTGACTGAGTTTGGGTTCCGGCCAGCTCATCCAGACTGCGAAGGCCTTGCCGACGATATTCTTGTCGGGAACCATGCCCAGCAGATCCTTGGGAATGCTCGGATCGTCCCAATAGCGACTGTCGTTGGAGTTGTCGCGGTTGTCGCCCATCATGAAGTAGTGCCCGGCCGGCACGGTCCACGAACGGTCCGGCGATGCGCGATAGCGGCTCATTTCCTTGCGGATCAGGTGCTCGGCGACACCGAGTTTTTCCTTGTAGAGCTCGGCACTGCCCAGCGTACCCGGCTCGGAGCCGACCAGTTGTTCGGCAATCGATTCGCCGTTGACGAACAGACGCTTGTCGGCGGTGTAACGAATCTGGTCACCCGGCAGGCCCACCACACGCTTGATGTAGTTGACGTTCGGATCGCTCGGGTAACGGAACACCATCACATCGCCGCGCTGCGGATCACCGACTTCGATGACTTTCTTGTCGATCACCGGCAAGCGGATCCCGTAAGAAAACTTGCTCACCAGAATGAAGTCGCCGACGTCCAGGGTCGGTTTCATCGAGCCGGAAGGAATCTGGAACGGTTCCACCAGGAACGAACGCAGCACCAGCACGATGAACAACACCGGGAAGAACGACTTGCCGTATTCGACCAGCAGCGGCTCTTTGTTCAGTTTCTCGACGACTACCATGTCAGCCTGGCTGACGCTCCCCTGATAGGAGTTGATGGCAGCCCGGCGCCGAGGCGCCAGGAACAGCAGATCGAGCAACGCCAACAGGCCGCAGACGAACACGGCGATGACCAGCAACAGCGGGAAATTTAGTGACATAGGACCTAACTATCCAACCTGAGCACCGCAAGGAAGGCTTCTTGTGGAATTTCCACGTTGCCGACTTGCTTCATGCGTTTTTTACCGGCCTTTTGCTTTTCAAGCAGTTTTTTCTTACGGCTAACGTCACCGCCGTAGCATTTGGCCAATACGTTCTTTCTGAGTGCCTTGACGGAGGTCCGCGCAATGATCTGCCCGCCAATGGCGGCCTGGATCGCGACGTCGAACATCTGGCGCGGAATCAGTTCTTTCATCTTCTCGGTCAACTGGCGACCTTTGTAGTGCGCGTTATCCTTGTGCACGATCAGCGCCAGGGCGTCGACCTTGTCACCGTTGATCAGCACATCCAGTTTCACCAGATTAGCCGACTGATAACGATCGAAATGGTAATCCAGCGAAGCATAGCCGCGGCTGGTGGATTTCAGACGGTCGAAGAAGTCGAGGACCACTTCGTTCATCGGCAAATCGTAGGTCACCTGGACCTGCGTACCGAGGAACAGCATGTCGTGCTGCACGCCACGCTTTTCGATGCACAGGGTAATGACGTTGCCCAGGTGCTCTTGCGGCACAAGAATATTGGCGCGCACGATCGGTTCACGCATGTCTTCGATCGAGGACAGGTCTGGAAGCTTCGACGGGTTATCGACGTAAATCGTTTCACCGGTTTTCAGCAACAGCTCGAAAATTACTGTCGGCGCCGTGGTGATCAGGTCCAGGTCGTACTCGCGCTCCAGGCGCTCCTGGATGATTTCCATGTGCAGCATGCCGAGGAACCCGCAACGGAAGCCGAAGCCCAAGGCGTCGGAGCTTTCCGGGGTGTACTGCAGGGACGAGTCGTTGAGCGTGAGCTTTTGCAGGGCTTCACGGAAATCTTCGAAGTCGTCGGAGCTGACCGGAAACAGACCGGCGTAGACCTGCGGCTGAATACGTTTGAAACCCGGCAGCACGTCAACGTCTGGCGTGGAGCTCAAAGTCAGGGTGTCACCGACCGGTGCACCGTGAATGTCCTTGATGCCGGCAATGATAAAGCCCACTTCGCCGGCTTTCAGGTCAACGGTGGCGGTGTGTTTCGGGTTGAAGACACCGACGCTGTCCACCAGGTGGATCTTGCCGGTGGATTTGACCAGGATCTTGTCGCCCTTCCTCACACGACCGTGACGCACACGTACCAGGGAAACAACGCCCAGGTAGTTGTCGAACCAGGAGTCGATGATCAACGCTTGCAGCGGATCTTCGTAGTTGCCGGTCGGCGCAGGAATAGTGTGAACCAGGCGTTCGAGCACTTCGTCGACGCCCAGGCCAGTCTTGGCACTGCACTCGACCGCATCGGTGGCATCGATGCCGATGATTTTTTCGATTTCTTCTTTGACGCGGTCTGGATCGGCCTGCGGCAGGTCGATCTTGTTCAGGACCGGCATGACTTCCAGGCCCTGCTCGATCGCCGTGTAGCAGTTGGCAACAGACTGCGCTTCAACGCCCTGACCGGCATCGACCACCAGCAACGCACCTTCACAGGCCGCCAGCGACCGGCTGACTTCGTAGGTGAAGTCAACGTGGCCCGGGGTGTCAATGAAGTTCAGCTGGTACTTGATGCCATCGCGAGCGGTGTAATAAAGGGTGACGCTGTGGGCCTTGATGGTGATCCCGCGTTCACGTTCCAGGTCCATGGAGTCCAGCACCTGGGCTTCCATTTCGCGCTCGGCAAGGCCGCCGCACATCTGGATGAAGCGATCGGCCAGCGTCGACTTGCCATGGTCAATGTGGGCGATGATGGAGAAATTGCGGATATGACTCAAATCACTCACGGATCAACACTCAAAAAGGCTGCAGGCATAGCCCGCCGAAAAATAGCCGGGAATTGTACCTGATCCACGACGCAAGCGTCACGTTCGCAGGTCAGACGGCACCTACAAAAACGCCCCGGTCTTGCGACAGGGGCGTTTTTTATCATCAGCGAGGTCGGGAAAACCCCGGATCAGCCGGCTCGGCGCAACAGCCATACACCGGCCAGGGCACAGACACCCGCCGGAACCAGCACCGCAAACAGCGGCGAGAAACCGAACACCAGGCTCGAAGGCCCCAGCAAATCCTGGACGATGCGGAAAGTGAAGCCGACCAGCACGCCAGTGAAGACCCGCTGACCAAGGGTCACCGAGCGCAACGGCCCGAAGATGAAGGAAATCGCCATCAGTACCAGCGCGGCGGTCACCAGCGGCTGCAACACCTTGACCCAAAATGCCAGCCAGTAACGGCCGTTGCTCAGGCCCTGGTCAGCCAGGTAGTGGATGTAACCCCACAGACCGCTGATCGACAGCGTGTCAGGCGACATCACCACCGTGCTCAGCAGTTGCGGACTCAAGGCCACATCCCAACGTTCGACCGGGGTGGTGACCACTTCGGTGCTCTTTTCATGGAACAGCGTGGTAGTCACGTCGCTCAACTGCCAGTGATCCTGCTCGAACTTCGCCCGCTTGGCGAAGCTGGACGACAGCATATGACGTTCATTGTCGAAACGATAACGGGTGACGCCGTACAGCAGACCGTTCGGTTGCACAGAGTTGACGTGAATAAACTCGTCACCCTGGCGATGCCACAAACCATGCTTGGCGCTCTGCGCGTCGCCGCCACCCTGAGCCAGGGAACGGTTGGCCTGAGCGGTGACTTCGGTGGCCGGCGCGACGTATTCGCCGATCAGCACCCCCACCACCATCAATACCAGCATCGGCTTCATGACGGCCCAGACGATCCGGCCGACCGACACACCGGCGGCGCGCATGATCGTCAGTTCGCTGTGACTGGCCAGGCTGCCAAGGCCGATCAGGCAACCAATCAGTGCCGCCATCGGCAACATGTCGTACAAACGACGGGGCGCGGTCAGCAAGACGTAGCTCAAGACGTCCATCAAGGTGTAGGTATCGCTGACGTCACTCATCTCATCAATGAAGGCAAACAGGGTCGCCAGGCCAAGGATAATCCCCAGCACCGCCAGGATAGCTACGAATACGCTGCTACCAATGTAGCGATCGAGCTTAACCACGGGCCACCTCCAGCGCACTGCGGCGACTCGCCATCTTCAAGCGTAACGGTTCCCAATAGAGCAAGCCCAGGCCAATAGCCAGGAAAATCCCGTGAACCCACCACAACCCCAGCGCCGGCGGGATCTTGCCTTTTTCGAGGGCGCCGCGCGCGGCAATCAGGATGCTCAGGTAAGCCATATAAAGAAGAATCGCCGGCAGCAATTTGAGGAAACGGCCCTGGCGTGGATTGACCCGCGACAGCGGCACCGCCATCAAGGTCACGATGAACACCAGCAACGGCAGGGACAGGCGCCATTGCAGTTCAGTGCGCGAACGAATGTCATCGCTGCCTATCAAGGAACGGGTGGTCATTGCATCGCGGTCGGTGACTTCGTCGCTGACGTCCGGCTTGGGCAGCAATACGCCGTACTCCTCGTACTTGATCGCCCGGTAGTCGGCCTGTCCCGGGTTACCGTCGTAGCGGTAGCCGTTATCGAGAATCAGGTAACGATTGCCGTCAGGGCGGATTTCCTGACGGCCCTTTTCGGCCACCAGCACGGAAATCCCGCGATCTTTCTTGTCGGAACTGATGTTCTTTTGCGAAATGAACACACCGCCCAGATTGATGCGGTCATCCGACAGCTGCTCGGTGTAGGTCACCCGGGTGCCGTCGCGCAAGGCCTGGAAGCGACCCGGCTCCAGGGTATCGAACTCGGTCAGTGCATCCTGCTTGTTCAGCAGCAACTGGAACTGATTGGCACCTTGTGGCGCCAGGCTCAGACTCAGCCAGGCCACGACCAGCGCAACCAGCGTGGCCGGAAACAGCGTCATGGCAAACAGACGTTGCTGGCTCATGCCGGTGGCCGACAACACGGTCATTTCGCTTTCAAGGTACAGGCGACCGTAGGCCAGCAGGATCCCGAGAAACAGGCCCAGCGGCAGGATCAGTTGCAGGAAACCCGGCAGACGAAAGCCCATGATCAGGAACAGGGAGCCCGGATCCAGCAGGCCCGAGGCCGCCTGGGCAAGGTATTTGATGAAGCGCCCGCTCATGATGATGACCAGCAGCACGGCGCTGACGGCGCTCAAGGTCAACAGGACTTCGCGGGACAGATAACGGAAGACAATCAAACCAGACACTCCAGGGTTGTCAGGCTAAGGCGGCCAAACAAGCAAACGTATCAGACAGCCCGCAGGGCAGAGCCGCCGAAAAAGTTGGCGCATTATCCTGTGATTGGGTGCGCCTGTCACTGCACATGCTCAAGCAGGCGGGTAATGCGTTGAAGATCGTACAACCGAGGGTTGTCAGGCGCAGGGAGCGAGGTTCAAACTGCGGCCTTTGTCGCGGGCCGTGACCTGCGTCTTTCTATCTATAAGCAAGCGTCTGTGCGCCGCCGTTTTGCCCGCGCACGTTGACCATTCATTCAGGGACCCGGACATGGAACTGGTTGTAAAGAGCGTTAGCCCAGAAACGTTGAAGACCGCCACTCTGGTGGTCGCCGTCGGCGAAGGCCGCAAGCTCGGCGCCGCTGCTAGACAACTCGACGAACTGAGCGGCGGCGCTATCAGCGCTGTACTCAAGCGCGGCGACCTGGCCGGCAAAGTCGGCCAGAGCCTGTTGCTGCACAGCCTGCCGAACCTCAAGGCCGAACGCGTTCTGCTGGTCGGCGTCGGCAAGGACGAAGAGCTGGGCGACCGCCCATTCCGCAAGATCATCGCCGGCGTCCTCAACACCCTTAAAGGCCTGGGCGGCACCGACGCCGTGCTGGCGCTGGACGAAATCGTGGTCAAAGGCCGCGACAGCTACGGCAAGACCCGCCTGCTGGCCGAAACCCTGGTGGATGGCGAATACACCTTCGACCAGTTCAAGAGCCAGAAAGCCGAACCTCGCGCCCTGAAAAAAATCACCCTGGTGACCATCAAGGCTGCACAGGCTGAAGTCGAGCGCGCCGTGGCCCACGCCACTGCAATCGCCAACGGCATGGCGTTCACCCGCAACCTGGGCAACCTGCCACCGAACATTTGCCACCCGACGTTCCTCGGCGAACAAGCCAAGAGCCTGGGTAAAGAGTTCAAGAGCCTGAAAGTCGAAGTCCTCGATGAGAAGAAGATCAAGGACCTGGGCATGGGCTCGTTCTACGCCGTGGGCCAGGGCAGCGCCCAGCCACCGCGCCTGATCGTCATGCAATACAACGGCGGCAAGAAATCCGAGAAGCCTTACGCACTGGTCGGCAAAGGCATCACGTTCGACACCGGCGGCATCAGCCTCAAGCCTGGTCTGGGCATGGATGAAATGAAGTACGACATGGGCGGCGCAGCCAGCGTGTTCGGCACCCTGCGTGCCGTGCTCGAGCTGAAACTGCCGATCAACCTGGTGTGCATCCTGGCCTGCGCCGAGAACATGCCGAGCGGCAATGCTTCGCGTCCGGGCGATATCGTCACCACCATGAGCGGCCAGACTGTGGAAATCCTCAACACCGACGCCGAAGGCCGTCTGGTGCTGTGCGATGCCCTGACCTACTCCGAGCGCTTCAAGCCGCAAGCCGTGATCGACATCGCCACCCTGACCGGCGCTTGCGTCGTTGCACTGGGTGCGCACACCTCCGGCCTGCTGGGCAACAACGACGAGCTGATCGGTCAACTGCTGAGCGCCGGCAAGGCTGCCGACGACCGCGCCTGGCAACTGCCGCTGTTCGATGAGTACCAAGAGCAGCTGGACAGCCCGTTCGCCGACATCGCCAACATTGGCGGCCCGAAAGCCGGCACCATCACCGCCGCCTGCTTCCTGTCGCGCTTCACCAAGAACCTGAACTGGGCGCACCTGGACATCGCCGGCACCGCATGGACCAGCGGCGGCAAGGACAAGGGCGCCACTGGCCGTCCGGTTCCGTTGCTGACCCAATACCTGCTGGACCGCGCCAAAGCCTGAAACCGATGACCTCGGGCTGCGTTGCTTTCGAGTAACGCAGCCCCGGGCTCAGGAACCGCAATGACCAAAGTCGACTTCTATATCCTGCCCAGCGCCGATCCGTCGGCACGGCTGGATTTCGCCTGCAAGCTCACCGAAAAAGCCTGGCGCATGGGCCACCGCATTTACCTGCATTGCAGCGATGCTGCCCAACGTGTGGATCTCGACGCGCGTTTGTGGGCCTTCAAGGGCGAAAGCTTCGTGCCTCACGGTCCTGCGGAAAGTGAGCCGGATAGCTTGATTGTCCTGGGTCTTGGCGATGACTGCGGTCAGCATCAGGATCTGCTGGTCAACCTTGACCTGAAAGTCCCGACCTTTGCCAACAAGTTCGCCCGCGTAGCGGAAGTGGTGGTGGAAGATCCGACGATTCGTGCGGCGGCGCGGGAGAGTTTCCGTTTCTACCGCGAACAGGGCTATCCTCTGCAAGATCACCGTTTACAGCGACTCTGAGCATTCCGATGGACACTCCAAAACCGCAACAAACGTCCGCGCACCTGCTGGACGACCTCGAGTCGATCCGCCAACTGCTCGGCGATGACAACCTGCAACCGCCCTTGCTGACCGACACGGTCAATGAAGACGAACAGGAACAGATTCCGATGTTGTTCGACTCCGTCAGCGCTGCACCGCAGACCGTCGAACCGACACCGCCTGCCCCGGCCGCGCAACCGGCCCCCGCAGCCAGCAAAGGCCCCGACGCCTTGCTGCACCTGGACAGCGAACTGCGCGCGGCAGCGCTGTTGATCATGCAAGACGTGATCGATGACTTCGCCCCGCACATTGAAACCGAGATCAAGCGCCGGCTGGATGCGCGGATGGAACGGTTGCTCAGCCAGTACGAATAAACAGCCCCCCCCCAATCCCTGTGGGAGCGAGCTTGCTCGCGATGAGGCCATAACATTCAACATCTATGTTGACTGACCGACCGCCATCGCGAGCAAGCTCGCTCCCACAGTAGATCAGCGCTGTATTTGATACAGCGCCCTGTCCGCCCCTGCTCGCCCTCCGCCCCATGCCCCGCTATACTCGTCGGCTTTTCCTGAATTAATGCCAATAGGGTCCCGCCGCGCATGGATAAGACCTACCAGCCGCACGCCATTGAAACTTCCTGGTACAACACCTGGGAGTCTGAGAATTACTTCGCCCCGCAAGGCGCGGGCGAGTCCTACACCATCATGATCCCGCCGCCGAACGTCACCGGCAGCCTGCACATGGGTCACGGCTTCAACAACGCGATCATGGACGCCCTGATCCGTTTCCGCCGCATGCAGGGTCGCAACACCCTGTGGCAGCCGGGCACCGACCACGCCGGTATCGCCACGCAAATGCTGGTGGAGCGCCAACTCGAAGCCCAAGGCCAGAATCGCCACGACCTGGGCCGGGAAAAATTCCTCGAGAAAGTCTGGGAGTGGAAGGATCAATCCGGCGGCAACATCAGCCGTCAGATCCGCCGCCTCGGCTCGTCCGTCGACTGGAGCCGCGAGCGCTTCACCATGGACGACGGTCTATCGGAAGCGGTTAAAGAAGCCTTCGTTCGTTTGCACGAAGACGGCCTGATCTATCGCGGCAAGCGCCTGGTCAACTGGGACACCAAGTTGCACACGGCGATTTCCGACCTCGAAGTGGAGAACCACGACGAGAAAGGTTTCCTGTGGAACCTGAAGTACCCGCTGGCCGACGGCGCCAAGACCGCTGACGGCAACGATTACCTGATCGTCGCGACCACTCGCCCGGAAACCATGCTCGGCGACGCCGCCGTCGCGGTTAACCCGAACGACGAACGCTACAAAGCCCTGATCGGCAAATTTGTCGAGCTGCCGCTGGTCGGCCGCCGCATCCCGATCATCGCCGACGATTACTGCGATCCTGAATTCGGCACCGGCTGCGTGAAAATCACCCCGGCCCACGATTTCAACGACTACGAAGTCGGCAAGCGCCACAACCTGCCGCTGCTGAACATCTTCGACAAGAACGCCGCCGTACTGCCGGCCTGTCAGGTGTTCAACCTCGACGGCACGCTTAACGAAAGCATCGACGGCACGCTACCGGCCGAATACGCCGGCCTGGACCGTTTCGAAGCGCGCAAGCAGATTGTGGCGGCCTTCGATGCCGCCGGCTTGCTGGTCAGCATCGACGATCACAACCTGAAAGTGCCGAAAGGCGACCGTTCCGGGACCGTTATCGAGCCGTGGCTGACCGACCAGTGGTATGTGTCGACCAAGCCGTTGGCCGAGCCAGCCATCGCTGCCGTTGAAGACGGCCGCATCGCCTTCGTGCCGAAACAATACGAAAACATGTACTTCTCGTGGATGCGCGACATCCAGGACTGGTGCATCAGCCGTCAGCTGTGGTGGGGCCACCGGATTCCGGCCTGGTACGACGAGTCGGGCAAAGTCTATGTCGGCCGCGACGAAGCCGAAGTACGTGCCAAGAACAACCTCGGCCCGGACGTTGCACTGCAACAGGATAACGACGTTCTCGACACCTGGTTCAGTTCGGGCCTGTGGACGTTCTCCACACTCGGCTGGCCTGAACAGACCGAATTCCTGAAGAAATTCCATTCCACCGACGTGCTGGTGACTGGCTTCGACATCATTTTCTTCTGGGTTGCCCGGATGATCATGCTCACCATGCACCTGGTGAAGAACGAAGACGGCACGCCGCAGGTTCCGTTCAAGACCGTTTATGTTCACGGTCTGGTCCGCGACGGCCAGGGCCAGAAGATGTCCAAGTCCAAGGGCAACGTCCTGGACCCGCTGGACATCATCGACGGTATCGAGCTCGAAGAGCTGGTGCAGAAACGCACCTCCGGCATGATGCAGCCGAAACTGGCGAAGAAGATCGAGAAGCAGACCCGCGACGAGTTCGCCGACGGCATCGCCAGCTACGGCACCGACGCCCTGCGCTTCACTTTCTGCTCGCTGGCGTCCACCGGCCGCGACATCAAGTTCGACATGGGCCGCGTCGAAGGCTATCGCAACTTCTGCAACAAGATCTGGAACGCCGCGCGCTACGTACTGGACAAGGGCGAAGACTGCGGCCAGAACGGCGAGGCTTACGAGTTGTCCCTGGCGGATCGCTGGATCATCTCGCAGCTGCAACGCACCGAAGCCGAAGTGACCCGTCAACTCGATCAGTTCCGCTTCGATCTGGCCGCGCAAGCTTTGTACGAGTTCATCTGGAACCAGTATTGCGACTGGTACCTGGAACTGTCCAAGCCTGTGCTGTGGGACGAAAACGCCCCGGTTGAACGTCAGCGTGGCACCCGCCGCACCCTGGTTCGGGTATTGGAAGTCGCGCTGCGCCTGGCGCATCCGTTCATGCCGTTCATCACCGAAGAAATCTGGCAGCGCGTCGCGCCGCTGGCCGGTATCGAAGGCAAGACGATCATGCTGCAACCTTGGCCAGTGGCCAACGAAGAGCGCATCGATCAGGGCGCCGAAGATGACATTGAGTGGCTGAAGACGCTGATGCTCGGCACGCGCAACATTCGCGCCGAGATGAACATTGGCCCGGGCAAGCCGCTGAACCTGTTCCTGAAGAACGTCAGCGCCGAAGACCAGCGTCGTCTCACCGAGAACGAAGCCCTGCTGAAGAAGCTGGCGCGTCTCGAATCGATCACGGTGTTGGCTGCCGGCGAAGAAGCACCGCTGTCCGCCACCGCACTGGTGGGCGAGATGGAAGTGCTGGTGCCGATGGCTGGCCTGATCGACAAGGACGCCGAACTGGCACGCCTGGACAAGGAAATCCTGCGTCTGCAGGGCGAAGTTCAGCGGGTGGGCGGCAAGCTGTCCAATGCCGGTTTCGTCGACAAGGCCCCGGCCGAAGTCATCGAGAAAGAACGCGCCAAACTGGCTGAAGCTGAACAGGCTTTGGGCAAGTTGGCGGAGCAGCATGCGCGGATTGCCAGTTTGTAACGGCGAATCGCAATGAAAACGGGAGGCCTGGAGGCCTCCCTTTTTTATGCCCGACGCTTTCTCCCAGACACCAAAAATCCCTGTGGGAGCGGGCTTGCCCGCGATGACGGAGTGTCAGACAACAACTATGTGGACTGACAGGCCGCCATCGCAGGCAAGCCAGCTCCCACAGGAAAGCTTTTCAATGCAAGGAATGTGGGACAATACCCGCCACTTTCAGCCATACCCGAATCGACCACACCCATGAACGCCCCCCGCACACCCCGCCCTGCGCGTAAAAAGCCTGATTCCGCGACCCCGGCCAAAGCCGTTGAGCCGCGTGAAAAGGCCAGCCTGCACCCGCGCAATCGCCACCAGGGTCGCTACGACTTCCCGGCGCTGATCAAAACCACGCCGGAACTGGCGAAGTTCGTGATCATCAACCCTTACGGCAAGGAAAGCATCGATTTCGCCAGCCCGGATGCGGTGCGGGTGTTCAACCGGGCGTTGCTCAAATCGTTCTATGGCATCGCCCATTGGGACATCCCGGCCGACTACCTCTGTCCACCGGTTCCGGGCCGTGCCGACTACGTGCACTTCCTGGCCGACCTGCTGGCCAGCGTCAACGACGGCGAAATCCCTCGTGGCGCGCCGGTCAAGGTGCTCGATATCGGCATGGGCGCCAACTGCGTCTATCCGTTGATCGGCTACAGCGACTACCGCTGGCACTTCCTCGGCTCGGAAATCGACCCGACGGCGGTGGCCGCGGCCAAAGCCATCGTGCAATCCAACGGGCTGAACAAAGCCATCCAGTTGCGTCAGCAAAGCAATCCCAAGCACATTCTGCTGGGCCTGCTCGAACCCGGCGAACGCTTTGACCTGACCATGTGCAACCCGCCGTTCCATGCCTCGATGGACGAAGCAACCAAAGGCAGCGAGCGTAAATGGCGCGCCCTGGGCCGCGCCGATCCTAAACGCAAACTGCCGGTGCTGAACTTTGGCGGTCAGTCGGCCGAACTGTGGTGTGAAGGTGGCGAAGCACGCTTTGTGACGCAGTTGATCGCCGAGAGTGCGCACTTCCAGCACAAAGTCTTGTGGTTCAGCACGCTGGTGTCGAAGGCTTCGAACCTGCCTTCGATCCAGACGGCGCTGAAAAAGGCCGGTGTTCTGGAAAGCCAGGTCGTGGAAATGTCCCAGGGCCAGAAGCAAAGCCGCTTCGTCGCGTGGACCTTCCAGACCAAGTCCGAGCAGCAGGTCTGGCGCGAGCGTTGGGCTCGCAAGGGCTAACACAGGCCAATTGTGGGAGCGAGCTTGCTCGCGATGGCGGTGTGTCAGTCACCAATAAAGTCGACTGATACACCGCCATCGCGGGCAAGCCCGCTCCCACAGGGATTAGCGGTATTGAAGAATTTATGGCACAAAAAAGCCGTGCCCGGATTGCTCCGGAGCACGGCTTTTTTTACTGCGTCTTACTTGTTAACAGCGTCGGTCAGGCCTTTGGCCACAACCAGCTTGATAACTTTCTTGGCAGCGATTTCGATGGCAGCGCCAGTCGAAGGGTTACGGCCGGTACGGGCTGGACGCTCAGTCACTTTCAGTTTGCCGATACCTGGCAGAGTGATTTCGCCGCCGTTTTCCAGCTGATCGGCAACGATTTGGCCCAGTTGGTCCAGAGCGTTACGCGCGGTGGTTTTTGGCGCGTCGATAGCTTCAGCGATGTCGGCGATCAGTTGGTCTTTAGTAAGAGCCATGTAGTGTTCCTTCCCTATCAAATTCATATGGATTGCAGAGTGCAGTGTCAGCCATCGAGCCCGATCTTCTGGATCTGGCACCCTCGGCCAATAACCACGGGATCGGGGTTATAGATACCGAAATCAGGGTTTGGTTCGACCTGACAAATGCTGAATGCACGCTTAACGCAGTGACTTCGCGTAAGACGGGGCAAAACTAGCACAGAGACGGGGAAATATCCGCCTCTAGCTACCCATTTGGTCAGCTTTATTGCTCTAAAACGGGAAAAAACTGCATAAGGGCCGTCGCACGGCTGCGAATTACCCTTCGAACCGCGCCAAAACCAGTGGTTGCGGTACACTTGGCACTTTTTCGGGAGCCTGCCCTGCTCTCTCCAACCAGCCGCTTCAATCAGCCGAGAAGCCTATGCCGATCCGTCATTGCATCGTCCACCTGATCGACAAAAAACCCGACGGCACACCCGCAGTTCTCCACGCCCGCGACTCGGAACTGGCCGAGTCGAGCGCCATCGAGAACATGCTTGCCGACCTCAACGAGAGCTACAACGCCAAACAAGGCAAGGCCTGGGGTTTCTTCCATGCCGAGTCCGGGGCGCATCCGTTCAGCGGCTGGCTGAAGGAATACCTCGAGGGCGGCAAGGATTTCACGGCGTTCAGCCGAGTGGCGGTGGAACACCTGCAAAAACTGATGGAAGAGTCGAACCTCTCTGTGGGCGGCCACGTGCTGTTCGCGCACTACCAGCAGGGCATGACCGATTACCTGGCGATCGCGCTGCTGCACCACAGTGAAGGCGTTGCAGTGACCGATCAGCTGGACGTGACCCCGTCCCGACACCTCGATCTGGGCCAATTGCACCTGGCCGCGCGGATCAACGTGTCCGAGTGGCAGAACAACAAGCAGTCCAGGCAGTACATTTCGTTCATCAAAGGCAAGAACGGAAAAAAGGTGTCGGAGTATTTCCGCGACTTCATCGGTTGCCAGGAAGGCGTCGACGGCCCGGGCGAAACCCGTACCTTGCTCAAGGCCTTCAGTGATTTCGTTGAAAGCGAAGATTTGCCGGAAGAATCCGCCCGCGAGAAAACCAAGACCTTGGTGGACTACGCCAGCAGCCAGGCCAAGCTCGGCGAACCGATGGGCCTGGAAGAACTCTCCGAACTGATCGACGAAGAGCGCCCGAAAGCCTTCTACGATCACATCCGCAACAAGGATTACGGCTTGTCTCCGGAGATCCCGGCGGATAAGCGCACCTTGAACCAGTTCCGTCGCTTTACCGGCCGCGCCGAAGGCCTGTCCATCAGCTTCGAAGCGCACCTGCTGGGCTCGAAGATCGAATACGACGAAGAGGCCGGCACCCTGATTATCAAGGGCCTGCCGACGCAGCTGACCGATCAGCTCAAGCGACGCAACTGATGCTGAACGGCATTCTGAAGAAATTCCTGCTGATCCTGCTGGTGGTCGTGGTTTACCAGAACTGGGGCAAGATCGAGCGGGTGTTCAATCCGAGCCAAGTGGTGTCCGAGCAGACCCAGGCCAAGGCCAGCGTCGTGCTCTATGCGACCGATTGGTGTGGCTACTGCAAACTGACCCGGCGCTTTCTCGATCAAAAAGGCATTCCGTACAAGGAATTTGATATCGAGAAAGACGCCGAGGCACGCAAGGCTTATGAGGCGCTGGGTGGACGCGGGATTCCGTTGATCGATGTGAACGGGACGTTAATTCGCGGCTATGACCCCGACGAAATCCTCGCTGCCCTGAAGTAACCCATTGCCTCTCTCTACCCCTGTGGCGAGGGAGCTTGCTCCCGCTTGAGTGCTCAGCACTCACAAAACAGGCATCGCGAAGAGTTTGGGTCTGCTACGCAGCCCAACGGGAGCAAGCTCCCTCGCCACAGGTTCAAGCCAGTGCAACCATTCATGAAGCAGGCTACTTCGCTTCGATGCGGAACCCAAACCGCGGAAAATGCACATGCACCACACCGCCCCGCTCGTCTTCCCGACGCAGAATCAATTCCTCTCGCCCCGCAAACAGCAACTCACCCGCCACCGGATCAACGCCGTAGTCCGTTGCCGCGATGACCACTTGCTGGCCAGCCTCAAACCCGTTCGGCTCATCGAACTGCTCATCTGGTAACGCGGCCGGTGTGGCATGTCGCGCAACGTCCAGCGCTGCCTCGGAGGTCATCTCGCTGAACGCACCATGCCCGAACCCCATCACCCGTCCAAACCACGCCGACACCGCCGGATAAGCATCCACCAAGGGTGAAGTCACGGGCGTGGCCTTGAGAAACCACAACGGATGGGCCAGCGCAAAGTCGGCAATCGACGGCTCGCCGAACAGGAAGTCGCCCTATTCGCGTTGAAGCTGCTGCTCCAGGCGTGCCATGAGGGTCGGCCATTGGTGACGGGCTTGCTCGGTGGATAACTTTGTCGCGCTGCCGCCGCTGAAGAGTCCCGCGCGATCAGCCAGAAACGCCTTGATCGCTTCCGGCGGCAGGCTGCCAAAACGCACCGCTATCGATTCCGGTTGAAACACCAGGCTCACGGCATGCTGGAACACCACTGAATCGGCCCAGGCGGCGAAGGTCGCGGCGATCATTTCCTGACCTTCCGGGAAGAACGCCGGCAAGGCTTTCTCCTGCTCCAGACGACGGGCAATCAGCGACGTGTCGCAATAGATATCCGCGCCAATCTGCAATACGGGTGTCTTTCGGTAGCCACCGGTCAGGGCGGTCAGATCAGGTTTTGGCATGATCGGCGAGATCTTCACCGAGCGCCAGGACAGCCCCTTGAAACCCAGCAGCAAACGGGCCTTTTCAGAGAAAGGGGACGTTGGGTAATGATGGAGAATCAACTCGGACATGCTCGGCTCCGCCGCACGGATAGTGAATCCGCAGCTTAGCGCGCAATCCGGGGGCAGCCTACAGATCTGCCTGATGGGCACTTATCAGTCAGGTTGATAAGCCTGCGGCGGCGCTTGCGACCAGACATTCCTTGGCGCTTTTCCTGAGTTTTTTGATCAAGCGCTCCTGACGCAAGGCTTCACTTTTGTCGCGGCAGGCTTCTGTGTAGACCAGGGCCACAGCAGGGCTGGAGAGGAAGAAGCGTGCGCCCTTGCCACGTTGGTGGGTAGCGAAGCGGCGCACAGGATCGTCGCTGATCCCGCAGTACAGCGAACCATTGGCCGCGCGAACGAGGTAGACGAACCAGGGTTTGCTCACCGGCGTGTCGGCGTCGACGGGGATTTCGCTGAGGGTAGTCACGTAACGATCAAGGCTTGAGAGGAAACAAGCCGCGATCTTATCAGCGACTGGCCTGGAATGCCTTCAGCCCCTTCAAGGCTTGAGCGCGAACGGCATTTCTCACGGCTGGCGACCAGCCGAGCAGCAGCCCCTTGAAACCCAGCGCCTGGCGCGACCAGGCCCACATATCGAAGCTGTCATGGTGCTCGCAAATCTTGCCGTCACGAAACACGAACTGCGCCTGAATATCATTGACCACTGTGTTGCCGGTCTGGCTGAACAGATAGGTCGCAACCCAATGCGCGCCGCCCGTGAGGTCCTCGGCTCGAACGTTGTCGAACGTCAGGGAAAAATCCTTCGCCCGAGTCGTGAGCATGCGCCACATGTCGCCGGCATCGCGGCCGCGAAGTTCGCCGAATGCCGGATCACTGAACAGCACATCGTCGGTATAGCAGGCGCTCATGGCCTCGGCATCCAGCCGCTGGAAGGCTTGGTAGAACTGGGTGATCAATGCGCGGTTGGCATCACTCATGGGCAGGCTCCGGACGTTTGAAGGATTGCCAGCACGATAGTCTGCAAACACGGGGAAGACCATGGGCATTCGTGGCGGGAATATCGGGACTGCCCGAGTGCATTGCGAACCTAATGCACCATGCCACTCTCACGGGCATAGGCAAAAAGGTCGACATCCGTGGAAATGCCCAGACGCTGCATCGCCATGTTTTTCTGTTTACTGATGGTCGAAACGCTGCGTTTGAAGTGAACAGCGATCTCACTGACGGTCATGCCACTGGCGAGCATTCTGACCACTTCGTGCTCTTTTGCGGAAAGCACAGCGGAACTCGACTGACCCTGCGCGTCGGCCTGAAGCAGCGCGGTGCGCAACGACTGGCTGATATAACGGCGCCCTTCACCCACCGATTTGATCGCCAGGGGCAGTTCCTTTGCCGACGCGCCTTTGTCGATGATCGCCACCACACCTAGTGCGAACGCCGCCCTCAACGTCGTCACGCTGGCAAACATCGTGACCAGAATGACCTGCATCGTCGGGTAGCCACGTCGCACCCGGCTCAGCATCTTCAGCCCATCGGCCTGCAAGTTGCCCGGCATGCAAAAGTCGGTGATCAACAGATCACAAGGCGCCGTGCACAGCAGACTCAACAGACTGTCGGGACCATCCGCCTCCCCTACCACCACACATGTCCGGTTCAGATCGACGAGCATTCGCATGCCGATACGAACGACCGGATGGTCGTCAGCAATGATTACGCGCATTGTCGGATTTATCCTGTTTGGTGACCGGAATGCGCGAAAAATAGCGCTGTCCGGGTTCTACGACAACGCCCTTTCCCGTGCGTAAAACCACCTCACCCAATGTAATCGGGGGCCTGGTCTTTCTCCTATGCAACAAAAAGAACCGCCCTACATTTACAAGCTACATCGGCCGCACAGAAGGACTACAGACAACGCGACACAGGAGAGCGATTTGTAGTCCGCAACACGCTTTCATACACCGGCCCCTCCGTTTTCGTATTAGTTGCATTCCGCCTGGCTACTTCGACCGATAGATTGCGCCCTGTCCGTACAGGGCAAATTCCCAACAATCTTTCATCAAGGAAGAGCCAGCACATGAACAAACATTTATCCCTCCTGACCGCTGCTTTGCTGCTGACCGGAACCTCGTCCGCTTTTGCCACCTCCAGCACGGACCTGACCGTGAAAGGTCTGATTACTCCGAATGCATGCACACCCGTACTGGCCGGTGGCGGCATCGCCGATCACGGCAAGTTTTCCGCAAAAGACCTCCATCCCGACAAACACACTTACTTGCCAGAAATAATCATGCCAATGACAGTGAGCTGCGATGCGGCTACGTCGTTTGCCATAAACCCGATTGATAACCGTGCTGGCACAGGCACTGCGGCCAATTACTTTGGCCTGGGGCTGATCAATACCAACGAAAAGCTGGGCCACTTTCGCGTTATTCCGCGCAATGTGATGGCGGACGCCACCCACGCTCAAGCCATTCTCTCCACTGATGGCGGCGAGACCTGGCTCAAGGAAGGGTCGACAGCATTCTGGGGGGTCAACAACATCTGGAGTGTCGGTGCTCTGGGTGCCGACATTGCTCCCATCGCGATGAAGGATTTGAGCCTTGAGTTACGTGTGCGTACCGGTATCGCCCCCACCAACAGCCTGACCCTGACCGACGAAGTCACACTCGACGGCTCAGCAACCCTCCAGATCAAGTACCTGTAACCCTCCGTCATCAACGGGCAACGCCCGACACACAGCATTGCCCGCCCACTCAAAGGACGACCCATCATGGAACGATGCTCCTTCACTCTATTGGCCCCACTGTTGATCGCTTGCGCCCCCATGGCCTTCGCCTCCAGCAGCACAGACTTAAGCGTCACCGGCCTGATCACCCCGAGCGCCTGCACACCCAGCCTGTCCGGCGGCGGCATCGTCGACCACGGCAAAGTCACGCTGAAAGACCTGAGACCGGACCAGCCCACGGCTCTGGAGAACGGCACGCTGTATCTGGAGGTGAACTGCGATGCCGCCACGCCGTTTACCCTGACGACGATCGACAACCGCGAAGGCACTTCCGCCTTCCACCCCAACAGTCACGGGCTGGGCGTCGTCAACGACGACCAGAACCTGGGCAGTGTTGCGCTGGGCCTGTTCGATACGGTGGCCGATGGGGTTGCGGTGAAGACCATCATTTCCCTCAACGACGGTGCCTCCTGGCGAGTGTCCTCCTACCTGGGGCACGCCGGCCGGACCGCGTTCGCGGCGTTGAACGACCTCGGCACACCGATCGCCATCAAGGATTTGCGCGCACGGCTCACGGCGTTCACCACCATCGTTCGCGCGAACGACCTGACGCTGACCGACGAAATCCCCATCGATGGGCACGTCACCGTGCAACTGAACTACTGATCGACCGGTGTTCCCGGCTCCATTTTTTTCGAACATTCAACGAGACATGTCATGACGATGTTTTCCAGTGTCACCCGTCATCTGTTCCATTCGGGTATCGGCGCATTCGCCCTGCTGCTGACCGCACACGCCCAAGCCGACGGCATGGTGCCGAACACTTCGGTGGTCATCGTCAACGAGGCCGATGGCGAAGCGTCCGTGTCCGTGACCAACACCGATGCCAACCTGGCGTTGATGCACGTCACCCTCGAAGACATTGCCGAAGACCGTGAGTCCCTGGTGTTCGTGACGCCACCCCTGGCACGCGTCGAAGCGGGCAAAACTCAATTGGTGCGGTTCATTCTGCAAACGGAAAAGCCCCTGCTCACTCAGCGTTTGAAGCGGGTGATCTTCGAAGGCATCCCCCAAGGCAAATCGCCCGTCGAGGCAGGTCAGGCCCGTGTCGGCGTGACGGTGCGCCAGAACTTGCCGGTGATCCTGCACCCCAAAGGCCTGGCGCCCAATCGCACGCCGTGGACCGACCTGCAATGGTCGCTGAAGGACGGTCAACTGACCGTGCGCAACGACACGCCTTATGTGGTGCGCCTGGGCCAGGAAGTGCAATTGTTGCCGGCGGCGGGCAGCGCGATGCTGCCGAAAACCTACGTGCTACCCGGTGAGCACATCAGCATCAAGGTGCCCGAAGGCGCCGCCACGCAGGTGCGTTTTCAACCGGCCACGGTCTATGGCTTTGCAGTGCCACTTTACGAGGCGCCCATCCAGTCCTGAACCACCCTGACGGCGTCATCAAGGAACGATGAGCGCCCATGTTTCGAGGCGACGGCTACCTGGCCGTTGCCACAGGCGCGCCTGTAACCGCACGCCGCAATAACCCAAGTGATCCTGATGAACACAGTATCGAATTACCGTGATGGCGAAGCCGTGCCCGCTACTCGGGACGGCGCTCGCCCTCATCCATGGCGGCGAACCACATTGGCGGTGCTGCTGAGTAATGCGCTGATGATGCTAGACGCCCACGCTGAGGTGTCGATGCCAGCGTCGTTCGACAAAGACACGTTACTGCAGCGCGGCATCGATCCAGCGCTGGCGACGCTGCTGATGCAGGCGCCGCAGTTCACGTCCGGCCGTCACCCGGTCACGCTCACCGTCAACGGCCAGCGTCATGGCCGGGTCGATATCACGTTCGATCGCGAAGGTGCGCTGTGCTTCGATCCCGCGCTGCTCGATGCGGCGAACCTGAAGGTGCCCGCTCGTTTGCTGGACGATGGCCCATGCCACGATTTTCTTGGCAGCGCGCCGCAGACCGTCATCGAACCGGACCCCGCGAGCCTGGCCCTGTCGTTGATCGTACCGACTGACGCGATACGTCCCACGGCCCGGGATTTTTCTGGCTATCAAACCGGTGGTGTCGCCGGTTTGATCAACTACGACGTCACCGGTTTGCACAGCCGTTCCGGCGACAATACCAGCCGCTATGCCTCGGCCAACACCGAACTCGGCTTCAATGCCGGTGACTGGATCGTGCGCAGTCGTCAGGTGCAGACCTGGCAGGGCGACGTGCCCACAACGACTCATATCGCGGCCTACGCCCAGCGGACTTTCGCCAGCCAGGAAGCGGTGCTGCAGGCGGGTCAGATCAACCTCTACAACCCCGTGCTCGCCGGTGCGCAGATCACCGGCGTGCAAGTACTGAACGAGCAAGCGCTGCAGGTCGAAGGGCAAAGCGCAGTCATCGAAGGGATCGCCAACAGTCAGGCCCAGGTCGAAGTCCGCCAGAACGGTTCGCTGATTCATTCCACGGTGGTGCCGGCCGGGCCGTTCGCACTCACCAACGTGCGGCGGCTCAACACGCGTTCCGACGTGGAAGTCACGATCAAGGAGGACGATGGCAGCGAGCGCAGTTTTACCGTGCCGGCCGCGATGTTGGGGGTCAGTTTGCCTGCGCCCGGTTACTCGCTGGGCGCCGGTCAGGTGCGCAATGTCGGTGACGCGCAGGGTGGCGATCCCTGGGTCATCAGCGGCGGCTGGAGCGGTGCGCTCACCCCGCAAGTGTTGCTCAGCGCCGGCCTGACCGGCGCCGCCGACTATCGAGCGGCGGGCGCCGGCGTCGGCTTGTTGCCCTCGCCTGTCACCCAGGTGCAAGCCACGCTGACTGGCGCGGACGCCAGCAGTAGACATTCAAGTCAGGGGCTTCAAGTTGACCTGAGCGTCTCGCATCGGTTGAGCGAGCAGTGGGCGATCAATGCCGGTAGTTCTTACCGAACCCCGGGCTACCGGGAACTGGAAGAGGCGGTGTTCGCCAACACGTCCGACAACAGCCAGTCCCTTTACCGCGATCAGCAAAGCGCGGCCCTGTCATGGTCGCATCCATGGCTCGGCGCTTTCAGCAGCGGTTTCAGCCGCTCCAGTTCGTTCGACGGCCAAAGCAGCAGCCGCGCCCTCGCGTCCTGGGGCACCAACATCGCTGGCGTATCCGTCTCGGCGACCGCCGAATGGCAGCTCAGCGGTTCGAACGGCAACGATGACAGCGTCTACCTGAACCTCAGCATCCCGCTGGGCGAGAACCGCCGGGCACGCAGTTGGGTACGCCGTTCCGCTGGCGAATACCGCAGCGGCGTGGGCTTGAGTGAACGGGTCAACGATCAGCTGGGTTACCGGGTGGGCGTCGAACACGACACGCGCGACAAACAGGTGCAATCCACAGCCGGCGTTTCGCTGCTGCCGCGCTACACCCAGCTCGATCTCAATTACACCCGCGCCGACGCCGAGCGGTCCAGCTATCAGGCCAGCGCTCGCGGTGGCGCGGTGTTGCACGGCGGTGGCGTGACGCTGTCGCCGTACCCGGTGAGCGACACCTTTGCGTTGCTGTCGGTCGGTGACATGGGTTCGATCAAAGTGTCGACCCCCAGCGGCCCGGTGTGGACCGACTGGCAAGGTCAGGCGGTGATCCCGCAAGTGACGGCTTACGGCAAAAGCCCGGTGGAAGTCGACACCAAAACCCTGCCGCGCAACGCTGACATTCACAACGGGCTGGCGGTGATTTCGGCCGGTCGCGGCGCGGTCGACAACATTGAATTCGGCATCACGATGACCCGCCGCGCCTTGCTCAAGGCCACCACCGCCAACGGCGCGCCCCTGCCGCGCGGTGCCTCCGTGAACACCGCGGATGGTGAGTTCGTGACCCTGGTGCAGGACGGCGGCCTGGTGTTTTTGCCCAACGCTCTCGACCGCCGTGCGTTGTGGATCAGCGCGCCGGGGCTGGAGCGCTGCGAACTGCGCTTCGATCTGCCAACCGACGCCGACGCCAACGTGTACTACGAAACCGCCCCCGCCAAGTGCCGAGCCCTCTGAGGATGATTTCATGAACCTGTTGCGCTATCTGCTATTGACCCTCGCGCTCCTGGCACTAAGCGGGTTCACGCCGCTGGCTTCGGCGTCCACGGACGACTGCCAGTTCAACCTGAGCCAGCCGGTGCTCGATTACGGGCTGATGAACCGGGCGATACGGCCTGATGCCGCACCGGAGCGCAACCTCGGTGAACGCCAACTCAGCATGACCTTGAGCTGTGCGCAGCCCATCGACATGAGCCTGTTCTACCGGGCGATGGCCGCGACCGCCGAACGCTTTCACTTTGCCGAACGCGGCAGCTATCAGATGCGTATTCGTGATGCCGTGCTCGATGGCCAATCGGTCGATATCGGGTTAATTGCCGGGGTCGGTCAGCCGCCGGCAGAGACGGCTTCGAGCCTGATCTGGCGACCGAAGCACGGGGTCGTCCCGGTGCAGGCCGGCGTGCCGGTGCAGGGGCGCAGTTTCTCGGCGCAGCTTGAGCTGACGGCCTGGGTTCAAGAGCAAGGCATGCAGGTGCGTGACGCGGTGACCTGGGAAGCCTTCGGGGTGTTCGACGCCGTCGCCGCCGGACGCACCCGCGAGGCGACCTTGCGCGCCCGCTTCGCTCCGGCGGCCTGCGAGCCGGTGCTGTCCAACGGCGGTGTAGTCGACTTCGGCACCCTGTCGAAAAAAGACCTGCACGCAGACAAGGACACACGCCTGCCGCCCAAATCGTTGACGCTGATGGTCGGCTGCGACGCGCCGGCGTCCTTCGCCTTGATCATGCATGACAACCGCTCAGGCTCGGCGACGCTCGACAGCGAGATCGACTATGGCCTGGGCAAGGACAGCCGCGGCAACAGGATTGGCCGTTTTTCACTGCGCGTGGACCCGGCCGACGCCAATGCCGACGGCTTCGCCCGCCTCTATCGAACCGACTCCAGCACCGCCGGCACGGCCTGGAGCACAGGCAGCGCCAACCCGATCGCCATCGGCAAAAGCCGTTACCTGGCGTTCACCGACAACGCTGGCAGCGGCACCGGCCCGGTGCTCATCCAGAACCTCAGCACCACGGTGACCGTCGACGCTGTCATCACTCCCACCAACAGCCTGGATATGAGCAACGCCATCGACATCAATGGCGCTGGGACGATCGAGATTATTTACCTGTAACACCCAACCCGATCCTGCTGGATCCGGGACGCACTTGCGCGTCTCGGGGCAGTCAGGGCACAACCTGAGAAGTGAGTAAACAATGATCAAAATGTACTTTGCAGCACTCTCCGCCACCGCACTGATTGGCGTTGCGCCTTATGCAGTGGCGGCTTCGAGCATTGACCTGACTGTCACAGGTCTCATCACGCCGAGAGCTTGCACTCCTTCGTTGTCCGATGGAGGAATGGTCGACGTCGGCCAGGTGCAGGCAAAAGACCTCAACCTGACAAGTGACACGATAGTAGGCAGTCATCCGATACAGCTGACAGTCGCGTGTGACGCGTCAACGCCATTTGCACTTAACGGTATTGATAACAAAGCCGGAACATCATCGTCCAACCTGTATTTCGGATTGGGCCTGACCAGCAATAACGAAAAAATAGGTTATTTCACGCCATCGATCCAAAGCGCGCTTGCGGACGGACAACCTGTGCACTCGATCAGATCAACTGATAACGGTGCGAGTTGGACACGCATCTATCAGATCCTGAAGGATAACCTCACATCGATAAGCGCTGTCGGCACTCTCACTCCAATCTCCGTGAAAGACCTCACGATGGAACTGACGATCTACACCTTCATTGCCCGCGCCGATAGCCTCACCTTAACCGACGATGTCACCATCGACGGTTCAGCCACATTTGAAATGAAGTACCTGTAAGCCGTGCACCTTGCCCGAGGTCTCGCTTCGGGCAAGGACGATGCCGCCCACCATAAACAGCGCAACGACGGTTCAGCGACACTGGAGGTTGTTGACCTGTCGTCAGACCTTTTCGCTGACCACCTGAACGAGCAACGAACGCCCGGCGCCGAGGCCGGCAACGATGGCGCCAAGACCGATCACGCCGAAGATCCAGCCCAGCGCGGTCCATCCGCCGGTCCAGTCGTGCACGATACCGACCGCGAACGGCCCCATGGACGCCAGGGTGTAACCGAAGCCCTGGGCCATGCTCGACAGGTTGGCGGCCACGTGGGAATCGCGCGAGCGCAGCACGATCAGGGTCAACGCGAGACTGAATGCACCACCCTGCCCCAGGCCGAGCAGAATCGCCCAGCCCCACAGGCCTTTGATCGGTGCATAGAGACAGCCGAACAGTCCGCCGAGGGTCAGCAGCATGACCACCACAATCGCCAGTCGCTGATCCTTGCCGCGCGTCGCCAGCCAGGGCGCCGCCAGAGAACTGGCCAACTGGACGATCACCGAACCCGACAGCACCAGACCGGCCTGGGTCGGGGTCAGGCCGCGACCAATCAGGATTGATGGCAACCAGCCAAAGACGATGTACGCCAGGGATGATTGCAGGCCCATGTACAACGTGACTTGCCAGGCCAGCGGATCACGTAACAGGCCGCGAACCCGATACGCGACGTTGTGTGCGCCGTGTTTCTGCCCGACTTGCGGCAACCAGAAAACCGCCGCGACCAGCGCGGGCACGACCCAGAAACCAAGGCCCAGGGCCCAGCTCTTGTCGAAATGCTCGCTCAACGGCACCGTCGCGCCGGCCGCCATTGCCGCACCCAGACACAGGGCCATGGTGTACACGCCCGTCATGGTCCCGGCCTGTTTCGGGAAATCGCGCTTGACGATGCCCGGCAACAAAACACCGATCACACCGATGCTCGCACCGGCCATCACACTGCCGGCAAACAGGCCGATTTCACCGAACGAACTGCGCAGGATGATCCCGCCGGCCAGCATCAGCAGAATGCCCAGCACCACGCGCTCGGCGCCAAAACGTCGCGCCAGCAAGGGCGCCAGTGGAGCAAACAAGCCGAGACAGAGGACCGGCAACGTCGTCAGCAACCCGGCCTGAGCCGCCGACAAGCCGAGCGTCTTCGAGACTTCGCTGAGCATCGGCGCCATGCTCGATAACGCCGGGCGCAGGTTCAGCGCGACCAGAATCAAACCCAGCAGCAACAGCCACGGACGACGCAGGATTGGAGGACGCTGCTGGACCTCTTCGTCATCGGCCTCGGCGTCGATCAGCAGCTCTTCGAGTTCTGCCGTGCGCTTGGGTTGAGTAGTGGTGTGGCTAGACATGGCATTCTCGGTTTCAAGGTTCATTGATCAACTGCCTCGACAGGGCTTTGGCCCGTTCCGGGTCGCGTTGCTCGACGGCATCAAGCAGTTCGATATGCAGGTCGAACACCTCTTGGCGTCGGGGAGTGATGTTCAAGGTCTGGCGCAAATGCGCGCCGACGATGCTGGAGAAATAGCGATACAGCTCGCTGAGGGTCGGGTTATGCGCAGCGTCCACCAGACGGCGGTGGAACACCAGATCACAGGCAATGTAGCTGTCGAGATCGCCGTGGTAGTGGCTGCCGCTGACGCCCAGCGCTTCGCGCAAGGCCACCAGGTCCTCATCAGTTCTGCGTAAGGCCGCGAGGCCGATGGCTTCGACTTCAAGGATGTGCCGGGTCTCGCGGGCCTGTTCGTGGGAGCAGCGGGACAGGGCCTTCATGGTATCCAGCGGATCGATCACCGCCCGCAAATAGCTACCGTCGCCCTGACGGATTTCGATCAAACCGGAAAACGCCAATACACGCATGGCTTCACGCACGGTGTTGCGGCTGATGCCCAACTCGGCGGACAGCTCTGGCTCGGTAGGCAAACGCTGGCCGACCTGCCAGGCGCCGCTGTTGATGCGTTGGCGCAGTTGATCCAGGGCCTGATCGACCAGGGATCGTTTAACGAGTGGAGAAATGTCTGACATAGGATTCGCCCTTTCATCCAATCATAGGATGAATTTTCTGACATGTTAGTCAGCTTAGCCGGACAAGGCAACGGATCCACCGCAAATCTGTAGGAGCCGGCTTGCTGGCGATGGCGATCGTGCCGACACATTCAGAACTGAACGTTGGCAACGCCTCTCACTATTGCGCACTAGCCTTCTGTTTCTCTCAAAACAAAGGAGGGCAATGGAATGCCAGATCTTCCCCATGCCAATCGATTGCGCGCCGGCCGCTATTCCCAAACCGGCCAAATCTATCTGCTGACGGCTGTCACCAGGAATCGCACCCCGTTTTTTACTGACTGGCGGGCAGGACGTCTGGTGGTAAACCACTTTCGTCAGGCACATACAGAAGAATGGGTTGATTCCCTCGCGTGGGTGGTGATGCCCGACCATTTGCATTGGCTGGTAGAACTGAAGAACAACTCGTTGTCGGCGTTGGTGCTGGCAACCAAATCGCGCAGCGCGCGGGCGGTAAACACGCGGCTGGAGCGCAGAGGGATGGTATGGCAGCGAGGTTTCCACGACCGTACGATTCGCCGTGAAGAGGATCTGCAAGCGGTTGCCAGATACATCGTTGCCAATCCATTGCGTGCGGGGCTTGTCACACGCGTGCACGATTACCCACTGTGGGATGCCAAATGGCTATAGCCGGAGTACTCGGTGGCGGCTGTTATGCCGCCATCGTCGGAACGCCGCCCGCAGCAAGCCGGCTCCTGCAGGGTTAGCGGGCATCAGGTGGAGCGTTTGATTGGGCAAAAAAAACCCGGACACGGTCCGGGTTTATTTCACTGCCTGGCGTCGATCAATGCAGAATCTGGCTCAAGAACATCTTCGTCCGCTCATTCTGCGGGTTATCGAAGAAGTCGTTCGGCGCAGCCTGCTCGACGATTTCGCCCTTGTCCATGAAGATCACGCGGTTGGCCACGGTGCGCGCAAAGCCCATTTCGTGGGTCACGCAGAGCATGGTCATGCCGTCTTCGGCCAGGCCGATCATTGTGTCCAGAACCTCTTTCACCATTTCCGGGTCGAGTGCCGAAGTCGGTTCGTCGAACAGCATGATTTTCGGTTTCATGCACAAGGCACGGGCAATCGCCACGCGCTGTTGCTGACCACCAGACAGTTGCCCCGGGAATTTATGCGCCTGCTCCGGAATGCGGACGCGCTCCAGGTAATGCATGGCGATTTCTTCGGCCTGGCGCTTGGGCATCTTGCGCACCCACATCGGCGCCAGCGTGCAGTTCTGCAGGATGGTCAGGTGCGGGAACAGGTTGAAGTGCTGAAACACCATGCCGACTTCACGGCGGACCGTTTCGATCTGCTTCAGATCGTTGGTCAATTCCACGCCATCGACCACGATGCGGCCCTGCTGGTGTTCTTCCAGACGGTTGAGGCAGCGGATGGTGGTCGACTTACCGGAACCCGACGGGCCGCACAGGACGATTCGCTCGCCCTGCTTGACGTTCAGGTTGATGTCTTTCAGCACGTGGAACTGGCCGTACCACTTGTTCACGCCCTGCATCTGAATAATGCCTTCAGGGCTCACAGGCTTTTTGATTGCTTCGCTCATTACAGAACTCCTAACGCTTGTGGCCAGTGTCGAGCTTGCGTTCCAGATGCATGGAATAGCGCGACATACCGAAACAGAAAATCCAGAACACCAGGGCCGCGAACACATAGCCTTCGGTGGCCATGCCCAACCATTTCGGGTCGGCGGCGGCTTGTTTGACGCTGTTGAGCAGGTCGAACAGGCCGATGATGATCACCAGGCTCGTGTCCTTGAACAGCGCAATGAAGGTGTTGACGATGCCGGGGATCACCAGCTTCAGGGCTTGCGGCAGAATCACCAGGCCCATGCTGCGCCAGTAACCGAGGCCCATCGCTGCAGCCGCTTCATACTGACCTTTAGGAATCGCTTGCAGACCGCCACGCACCACTTCGGCGACGTAGGCCGACTGGAACAGGATCACGCCAATCAGCGCCCGCAGCAGTTTGTCGAAGTTCATGCCTTCAGGCAGGAACAACGGCAGCATCACCGACGACATGAACAGCACCGTGATCAACGGCACGCCACGCCAGAATTCGATGAAGGTCACGCAGACCACTCGAATCGCCGGCATGTTCGAACGACGGCCCAGCGCCAGGACAATACCCAGCGGCAACGCACCGGCAATACCGACGGTGGCGATCACCAGGGTCAGCATCAAGCCGCCCCATTGACTGGTCGCCACGGTGGTCAGGCCGAAGAGGCCACCATGCAGCAGGAAGTAGGCAATGATCGGGTACAGCACCAGAAAGCTCAGGCCATACACCGCTTTACGGTGAAAGCGCGAGATGAACAACGGTGCGACACCGATGACCGCCAGCCACACGGTCAGGTCTACGCGCCAGCGCATTTCCGGCGGGTAGTAGCCGTACATGAACTGGCCGAAGCGCTGCTGGATGAACACCCAGCAGGCGCCCTCCTTGGTGCAGTCGGCGCGCGTGGTGCCGACCCAGTTGGCGTCCAGGATCGCCCAATGCAGGATCGGCGGCACCACCAGGTAAATCAGGTAGAACGCGAACAGGGTCAGCGCGGTGTTCAGCCAGCTGGAGAACATGTTCGCGCGCATCCACGCCACCGGCCCGAAGACTTTGCTCGGTGGTGGCATGTCGGGTTTGAAAGTATGAGTACTCATGCGCTTTTCCTTACCGCTCGATCAGCGCAATGCGCTTGTTGTACCAGTTCATCAGCAGGGAGATGCTGATACTGATCGCCAGGTACACGCTCATGGTGATGGCAATCACCTCGATCGCCTGCCCGGTCTGGTTCAGCACCGTACCGGCAAACAACGACACCATTTCCGGATAACCGATACCGGCCGCCAGCGAGGAGTTCTTCGCCAGGTTCAGGTATTGGCTGGTCAGCGGTGGAATGATCACGCGCAGGGCTTGCGGGATGATCACCTTGCGCAGGGTCGGACCGTTGCGCAGGCCCAACGAGTGCGCCGCTTCGGTCTGGCCATGGCTGACCGACTTGATACCCGAACGCACGATCTCGGCGATAAACGCCGCGGTGTACACGGTCAGGGCCAGGGTCAGCGCCAGCAGTTCCGGGATCAGCACCCAGCCACCGACGAAGTTGAAGCCTTGCAACTTGGGCATTTCCCAGTGCACCGGCGCGCCGAAGATCAGTGCACACAGCGCCGGGATCACCAGGAACAGCGCCAGGCCGACCCAGAATTTATGGAACGGTACGCCAGTGGCTTCGAAACGCTTATTGGCCCAGCGGCACATCATCACGATGGCGACAATGGCCACGACGACGCTCGCCACGAACGGCCAGAAACCGTCCGCCACCAACGCGGCCGGCATGTTCAGGCCGCGGCTGCTGACGAAGAAGGTGTCACCGAAGTTATGACTGTTGCGTGGCCCCGGCATGGTCAGGAACACCGCGAAGTACCAGAACAGGATTTGCAGCAGCGGCGGAATGTTGCGGAAGACTTCCACATAAACAGTCGCCAGCTTGGCAATGATCCAGTTCTTCGACAGCCGTGAAACGCCGACGATGAAACCAAGGAGGGTCGCCAGGATGACACCGATAACGGTCACCAGCAGCGTGTTGAGCAGGCCAATGACAAACACCCGGGCATAGCTGTCCGATTCGGTGTAGTCGATCAGAGTTTGAGCGATGCCGAAACCGGCACTGCGCTCCAGAAAGCTGAAGCCGGAGGTAATGCCCCGGTGTTGCAAGTTGGTCTGGGTGTTATCGAACAGATACCAGCCCATGGAGACCACCGCCACAATGGTGATGATCTGAAATAGCCACGCACGCACTTTAGGATCGCTGAGGCTGAGCCTCTGCTTTGGTGCGCCGATTGAATTTTGCATGAAGTGCCCCGGATGTAATGGAACAGAACATCACCCGGTGGTTGGCCCACCGGGTGATTGAACCATCAGCGCACTGGTGGTGCGTATTGAATGCCGCCAGCGTTCCACAAGGCGTTCAGCCCGCGGTCGATTTCCAGCGGAGTGCCTTTGCCGAGGTTTTTCTCGAACACTTCGCCATAGTTACCAACCTGCTTGACGATCTGGACGACCCAGTCCTTCTTCACTTTCAGGTCTTTGCCGTATTCACCGTCAGTACCCAGCAGACGTGCGACGTCCGGGTTCTTGGTGGACTTGGCTTCGGCTTCGACGTTCTTCGACGAGACGCCTGCCTCTTCAGCGTTGAGCATGGCGTAGCCTACCCAACGAACAATGGCCAGCCACTCGTCGTCGCCGTTACGCACGACCGGGCCCAGTGGTTCTTTGGAAATGGTTTCCGGCAGAACCACGTAGTCTTTTGGCGAAGCCAGCTTGCTGCGCTGAGCGAACAGTTGGGACTTGTCGGAGGTCAGCACGTCGCAACGACCGGATTCCAGCGACTTGGCGCTTTCATCGGAGGTGTCGAAGGTGATTGGGGTGTATTTCAGACCGTTGCCGCGGAAGTAGTCGGAAACGTTCAGCTCGGTGGTGGTACCGGCCTGGATGCAGATGGTCGCACCGTCGAGCTCTTTGGCACTCTTGACGCCCAGCTTGTTGTTTACCAGGAAGCCAATACCGTCGTAGTAGGTGATGAAGCCTGGAAACTTCAGGCCCATGCCCGCGTCACGGGAGCTGGTCATGGTGGTGTTGCGCGACAGAATGTCAATTTCGCCCGACTGCAGCGCGGTGAAGCGCTCTTTGGCGTTCAGCTGGCTGAATTTGACTTTGGTCGCGTCGCCGAATACGGCAGCCGCCACAGCGCGGCAGTAATCAGCATCGATACCCACGATCTTGCCGGTGGAATCCGGAACCGAGAAGCCCGGCAGACCGTCGCTGACGCCGCACTGTACGAAACCTTTCTTCTGCACTGCATCCAGGGTTGCACCCGCCTGAGCGAACCCGCTGACACCGAGCACTGCAGCTGCAGTCACGATGGCCAGGGTGGATTTCAACATCTTCATTCAAACCTCCAGTTTTGCTCTTGTTGTGTCGGAGCGTGAGTCCAGTCGCACCCTTATGAGGCGTAGTCGACCCGTGTTGGCTTTTTTTGGGGTCAACCGACGTAAAGACCTTAGCTATGAGTCTAGTAAGAGAAAATCCACATCATGGACAACTCACTTCTCACCAATCGGCCGAACGGGCTGTAGCCCTTTCACGTTCGCGAAGCCCGTAGCGGCCACTGGCGAACATCCATCACCGGATTCTTTGCTATCCCGCTGCCAGCAGTACACTGATAGTGTTACCGCAAGGCGCGAGATGGGTTGCACCGCTTTCACATAGCAAAGCCCGTACCAGACCGCTTGCCGATGCGGTTAAGGGACAGGTCAATAGCAAAACTTGTAGCCTTGCGACATCTTCTTAACGGATCAACCTGACGCGCACTCTAGTCACGCACTTAATGAGAGCGCACGCACAAAATTGGAGCAGCCATGACCGAGCCCCTGATTCTTCAACCCGTAAAGCCCGCAGACGCCTGCGTTATATGGCTGCACGGCCTGGGCGCCGACCGCTACGACTTCCTGCCGGTGGCCGAGGCGTTGCAGGAAACCCTGCTGACTACGCGCTTCGTTCTCCCCCAGGCACCGACCTGCGCCGTGACCATCAATGGTGGCTACGAGATGCCTAGCTGGTACGACATATTGGCCATGAGCCCGGCGCGCGCGATCAACCGTGAGCAGCTGGAAGAGTCGGCGCAGCGAGTGGTTAATTTGATCGAAGTGCAGCGAGCTATCGGAATAGACGCCTCGCGCATCTTTCTGGCAGGTTTTTCCCAGGGCGGCGCCGTGGTGTTACACACCGCTTTCCTGAAGTGGCAGGGGCCGCTGGGTGGCGTACTTGCCCTCTCGACGTACGCACCGACCTTCAGCGATCAAATGGAGCTTTCGGCCAGCCAGCAACGCATTCCCGTACTGTCTTTGCATGGCCAGTACGATGACGTCGTTCAAAACGCCATGGGCCGCACCGCTCACGAGTATTTAAAGCAGCGTGGTGTCACCGTGACATGGCAGGAATACCCAATGGGGCACGAAGTGTTACCCGAAGAAATTCGCGACATCGGCGTGTGGCTGGCCGAGCGTTTACGCTAAAAGCTACCCATTGATCCATCCCACTACGCCGCGCCCGATTCTTGCATTACACTGGCCGGCGTATATTCCTTAACCAATTGATGAGATGACCGTGCTCAAAGCACTCAAAAAAATGTTCGGTAAAAGCGAGACTGAGCAGCTCGCGCCAGTTCCCAGCGCTCCGTCTCATATCCCCAGCCACCGCACCGACGGTGATCAGCCTGGCCGGACCGCAACCGTAGCGGCACCGAAACACGAGCCTGTGACCACACCGGCCGCCCCACCTGTCGAGATTGTCGCCGCCGAGCCACCGCGCAGCGAAACGCCGAAACCGGCAAAGCCGCGTCGCGAACCGAAACCGAAAGCGCCAGTCATTCCCTGGAAACTCGAAGACTTCGCCGTTGAACCCCAGGAAGGCAAAACCCGTTTCCACGACTTCAAACTCGCCCCGGAACTGATGCACGCCATCCAGGACCTGGGCTTCCCGTATTGCACGCCAATCCAGGCGCAAGTGCTGGGCTTCACCCTCGCGGGCAAAGACGCCATCGGCCGCGCCCAGACCGGCACCGGCAAAACCGCTGCCTTCCTGATTTCGATCATCACGCAACTGCTGGAAACCCCGCCACCCAAGGAACGCTACATGGGTGAACCGCGGGCGCTGATCATCGCGCCTACCCGCGAACTGGTGGTGCAGATCGCCAAGGACGCCGCCGACCTGACCAAGTACACCGGCCTCAACGTCATGACGTTTGTCGGCGGCATGGACTTCGACAAGCAGCTCAAGCACCTCGAAGCCCGTCATTGCGACATCCTCGTGGCCACCCCGGGCCGCCTGCTCGACTTCAACCAGCGCGGCGACGTGCATCTGGACATGGTCGAAGTCATGGTGCTGGACGAAGCCGACCGCATGCTCGACATGGGTTTCATCCCGCAAGTGCGCCAGATCATTCGCCAGACGCCGCCGAAGAACGAACGTCAGACGCTGCTGTTCTCAGCGACCTTCACCGAAGACGTGATGAACCTCGCCAAGCAATGGACCACCGACCCGTCGATCGTCGAGATCGAATCGCAGAACGTGGCCAGCGAAAACGTCGAGCAACACATCTACGCCGTTGCCGGTGCCGACAAATACAAACTGCTCTACAACCTGGTCAACGACAACGGTTGGGAGCGGGTGATGGTGTTTGCCAACCGCAAGGATGAAGTGCGGCGCATCGAAGAGCGCCTGGTGCGTGACGGAGTGAACGCCGCGCAACTGTCCGGCGACGTGCCGCAGCACAAGCGCATCAAGACCCTGGAAGGTTTCCGCGAAGGCAAGATCCGCGTGTTGGTCGCCACCGACGTGGCCGGTCGTGGTATCCACATCGACGGCATCAGCCACGTGATCAACTTCACTCTCCCGGAAGTTCCGGACGATTACGTGCACCGTATCGGTCGTACCGGTCGCGCAGGCGCTGATGGCGTGTCCATCAGTTTTGCCGGTGAAGATGACTCCTACCAGCTACCGTCCATCGAGGCGTTGCTGGGTCGGAAAATCAGCTGTGAAACGCCGCCGACGCATCTACTGCGGGCAGTTGAGCGCAAGCGTCCGTAACTCGGGCCCTTGCTGAAAAAGGCGCAGCCGGAAACGGACTGCGCTTTTTTTTCGCCCCGATATTGCCCAATACAACTAAAAGTCCATAATGGACAAATTAGTTTATTTACAGCGCTCGGAGCCGACCATGTCCAGTACGCCTTACGTGATCACCCAACCCCAGGCCCGCGAGTTGCTGGCACAGATCGACGTGCCGCAGATCCTGCGCAAGTTGTTCCGCGATCTGGCGGCCGGGCAAGCGGTGCAACCGGCGCAGCAACTGGTGGAATTCCCTCAGGGCGCCGGCGACTTCATCAACTACCTGGGTGTGCTGGCTGAAGACGGCGTGTACGGGGTCAAGACGTCGCCGTACATCGTGCGCGAGCAAGGTCCGTTGGTGACTGCCTGGACGTTGTTGATGTCGATGCAGACCGGCCAACCGTTGCTGCTGTGCGATGCCGGCGAATTGACCACCGCACGCACGGCCGCGACCACCGCCGTCGCCGTCGATGCCCTCGCCCCGTTGAAGGCGCAGCGCCTGGCGATTATCGGTAGCGGCAAGGTGGCTCAGGCACATCTGCATTACGTTAAGGATCTGCGTGACTGGCAAAGCATCAGCCTCTATTCCCCGAGCCTGAGCGATAAAAATCCTGAAACACTGGCACAGCTCAAACGCCTCGATCCACGCCTGACCATCGCCGACAGTCGCGAAGCGGCGATTCAGGACGCCGACGTGATCATGCTCTGCACCTCGTCCGCCAGCCCGGTGATCGATCCATCCAACTTGGGTAAACCGGCGCTGATCACCTCCATCAGCACCAACGCCCCGCGCGCCCATGAAGTCCCGCCGCAGAGCCTCAATGACATGCAGGTGTTCTGCGACTATCGTCTGACCACCCCGGGTTCGGCGGGAGAAATGCTGATTGCAGGGGAACAACATGGCTGGGACAAGCGCGCGATTGTCGGTGACCTGCCCGATTTGCTCAGCGCAAAAGTCCCGCGTCCCGACTACGACCGTCATGTGTTCTTCCGTTCGATCGGCCTGGGCCTGGAAGACATCGCACTGGCTAATGCCATCTACCGCCTACAACCCTGACACCACACCCATCCTGTAGGAGCCGGCTTGCTGGCGATGCAGACGCCGCGGTCCGTCAGAAAAAAACCGCGGCGACGCTATCGCCAGCAAGCCGGCTCCTACAGGAGATCTTTATTTGCGCTCGACAGGAGACGTTCATGAGCCAGGCAGATTTCATCATCATCGGCGGCGGGATTGCCGGCGCTTCCACCGGTTTCTGGCTGTCGCAGCACGCCCGGGTGATTGTGCTTGAACGCGAATCCCATCCGGCCTATCACTCCACCGGACGCTCGGCTGCGCTCTACACCGCGGCGTATGGCACACCACAGGTTCGGGCGCTGACCCAGGCCAGCCGCGACTTCTTCGACGCACCGCCAGCCGGTTTCTGCGAACACCCGTTGCTGACCCCGCGTGGCGAGATGACCGTGGATTTCACTGGTGACCCCGCCGAGCTGAACAATCAATACCTGAGCGCCAAGGCCACGGTGGCGGAAATGCAACTGCTCAGCGCCGACGAAGCCTGCGCGCGCCTGCCGATCCTGCGCCGTGAAAAAGTCCATGGCGCGATCTACGACCCCAGCGCCAGCGACATCGACACCGATGCCCTGCATCAGGGTTACCTGCGCGGTATCCGCCGCAACAAAGGCGAAGTCCACACCGACAGCGAAGTGCTGAGCCTGAACCGCAATGCCGAAGGCCTGTGGCAGGTTCAAACCAATAGCCAGACTTTCAGCGCACCGGTCATCATCAACGCGGCAGGCGCGTGGGCCGACAAGATCGGCGAGCTGGCCGGCGCCAAGTCGTTGGGACTGCAGCCGAAACGGCGCGCGGCGTTCATTTTCGCCGGCCCCGAGGGCGTGGACATCCACCATTGGCCGATGCTGGTCAGCCTCGACGAATCGTTCTACATGAAACCCGACGCCGGAATGTTCCTCGGCTCGCCCGCTAACGCCGACCCGGTGGAGCCGCACGACGTGCAGCCCGAAGAGCTGGACATCGCGATGGGCATCTACCAGATCGAAGAAGCCACCACCCTGACCATCCGCCGTCCGACCCGCACCTGGGCCGGTCTGCGCAGCTTTGTAACGGACGGAGATCTGATCTGCGGCTTCGACCAGCACGTGCCAGGGCTGTTCTGGGTCGCGGCGCAAGGCGGCTATGGCATCCAGACGTCACCCGCCATGGGCCAGGCCAGCGCAGCGCTGGTACGCGGTGAAGCCTTGCCCGAACAACTCAGCCGTTTCGGCCTGGACGCCGAGATGCTTTCCCCTGCCCGCCTGGGCTGATTTTCCTCCTCAGGTGACGTGTCGACACGATTGCGGCACACTTCCAGCGCCCTTTTTGCAGGGCGCTAAGCTGCCTGGAGCTCCACTGTATGAACGCACCTGAAAAAGACCCGGCCCTGGACAACTATCGGGCAATCGCCGATGCGATCGCTACGTTGTTCTTCCCTCATGCCGAGGTGGTGCTGCACGATCTGCGCACGCAAAAAATCGATTACATCGCCAACAATCTGTCCAAACGGGAAGTGGGCGATGACGCGGCACTGGAGGACATGCTCAGCGACGATGTCAGCGAACGGAACATCGGGCCATACGAAAAGCTCAATTGGGATGGCCAGAAGATTCGCAGCCTGAGCAGTGTCTTGCGCGACAACGACGGCCACCCACTGGCGGTGCTGTGCATCAACCTGAACATCTCGCTGTTCGAAAATGCCAAGGCCGCGCTGGACCTGTTCCTGTCGCCAAGCAAGTTGATTCCGCAGCCGGACTCACTGTTTCGCGATGACTGGCAGGAGCGCATCAATACCTTCCTGCACGCCTGGCTGCGCGAACGTCAGCTGAGCCTGAACCTGCTGACGCGCGACCACAAACGCGAACTGGTGTTGGCGTTGCACGCCGAAGGGGCCTTCAAGGGTAAAAGCGCTTCGAACTATGTGGCCAATGTGCTGAACATGGGGCGGGCGACTGTTTACAAGCATTTGAAGGAATTGAAGGGCTGAGCCCAACGATGTGTATTGGTTGATCCGGCCTCTTCGCGAGCAAGCCCGCTCCCACATTTTGCCCTGTGTTCGCAGGACTAATGTGGGAGCGGGCTTGCTCGCGAAGGCGTTAGATCAATCGCCGTAGATGTCAGCCTTGAAGTACTTCTCGGAAATCTTCTGGTACTCGCCACTCGCGCGAATCCCATCAATGGCCGTGTTCAACTCGGCAACCAACTCGCTATTACCCTTGCGCACTGCAATCCCGGCGCCCTCGCCCACGTACTTCGGATCCTTCAACTCCGGCCCGACAAAGGCATAGCCCTTGCCACGCGGCATCGCCAGGAAGTCACTCAGTGGGATGGTGTCGGCAAAAATGGCGTCGAGGCGACCGGCTGCCAGGTCCATGTAGATTTCTTCGTTGTTGCCGTATCGCTTGACGTTGATGCCCTTCGGTTCAAACACCTCGGTGGCGTAACGGTCGGTGGTGGTGGCGCGCTGCACTCCGACCGTCTTGCCCTTGAGGCTGGCGTACTGGTCATCCACGGCCGCGCCTTCCTTCATCACCAGACGCGATGAAGTGAAGTAGTACTTGTGGGAGAAATCCACTGATTTCTTGCGGTCTTCGTTGATGGTCATGGACGACAGCGCCATGTCGATTTTCTTCACTTTCAGGGAAGGAATCAGACCGTCGAATTCGCCTTCGACCCACACGCACTTGACCTTCATCTGCGCGCACAGGGCATTGCCGATGTCGTAGTCGAAACCAACAATCTCGCCCTTGTCGGTTTTCGACGCGAAGGGTGGATAAGCGGCTTCGATGCCGATGCGCAGGGTTTTGTCGGCGGCGAATAGCGTGCTGCACGCCAACAGGCTCAGCGCCAGACCGGTGATGAGGGGGAATTTCTTCATGTTCGTTCTCTCGCGGGTTGTTGTTGGTTTGGCAAGACAGAAGAAAGAGCTGTAACGGGGGAAACGCCTTTTTTGTACTTATAATTCCATACTGGACTTTTATGTATAAATCGTCAATCGGGGCGATGGAGGATGTGCGGGCCGGTGGTCGGGCGGTGGTCATTGGGATTTTCGGTGTTGCGGATGGCCCCTTCGCGGGCAAGCCTCGCTCCCACAGGTTTTACGTTGTTCACATAATCTGTGTACTACACAAAACCTGTGGGAGCGGGCTTGCCCGCGAAGGCGTACTGGCAGACGCCGCAGGAATCACTGTTTCCAGCGATCCGCCGCCGCATGATCGCTGTCACGCCCTTCCACCCAGCGCGGCCCGTCGCTGGTGTTTTCCTTCTTCCAGAACGGCGCACGGGTTTTCAGGTAGTCCATGACAAAGGCGCAGGCGTCGAACGCCGCCTGGCGGTGGGCGCTGGCGGCGCCGACGAAGACGATCGGTTCACCCGGTTCCAGGGCGCCGATCCGGTGCAGCACTTCAAGCTTGAGCAGCGGCCAGCGCTGTTCAGCCTCCAGGGCAATTTTGCCGAGGGCTTTTTCGGTCATGCCCGGATAGTGCTCGAGAAACATCCCGGCCACATCGAGCCCGTCATTGAAGTCGCGCACGTAGCCGACAAAACTCACCACCGCCCCAACGCCGACATTGGCGGCGTGCATGGCATTGACTTCCGCCCCCGGATCGAACGCCGTGGACTGCACGCGAATCGCCATGTCAGCCCCCGGTCACGGTCGGAAAGAACGCCACTTCGTCACCGTCAGTCACCGGTTCGTCGAGCTGGCAGAGGTCCTCGTTGCGGGCGCACATCAGGTTCTGCTCGCTCAACACCTCGGCACCGTCACGCTGAGCCAGCAACGCACGCACATCGTCGACCGTGGCGAAATCGCCTTCAATCTTGATCGAGTCCACGCCGAGCGCTTCGCGGTAGCGGGCAAAAAACTTCACGGTGACGTTCATGGTTGATCTGCCTGGAAATGGCCGCTCTTGCCGCCGAGTTTTTCCAGCAGCCGCACGTTTTCGATGGTCATGCCACGGTCCACGGCCTTGCACATGTCGTAGATCGTCAGCGCGGCGACACTGGCAGCGGTCAGCGCCTCCATCTCGACGCCAGTCTGCCCGGACAACTTGCAGCGCGCGACAATGCGCACGGTGTCATCGCCTTCGGCACTCAGCTCGACCTTGACGCCGGTGAGCATCAGCGGATGGCACAGGGGAATCAGGTCGCTGGTTTTCTTCGCTGCCTGAATGCCGGCGATACGCGCCACGGCGAACACATCCCCCTTGGGGTGACCGCCACTGACGATCATCTGCAGGGTTTCGGGGAGCATGCGCACCAGCGCTTGAGCGGTCGCTTCACGGAACGTCACGGCTTTTTCGGTGACGTCGACCATGTTGGCGCGACCTTGGGAATCGAGATGAGTCAGCACAGAATTACTCCTGATCAGGAGCGTCGATTGTAAACCTGCGGGTCAATTTTCCGCACGTTTGATTATTTGATGGATAGCCCTTGTAGGAGCGAGGCTTGCCCGCGAAGGCGGCGTGTCAGACAGATTGGTGTTGAATGTGCCGCCGTCTTCGCGGGCAAGCCTCGCTCCTGCAAGGGGATTTGTGTTGGGCATAAAAAAACCGGGCGGTTTTGGGCCGCCCGGTTCTGGTGATGGGATTACAAATGCGTTTCGGCGTATTCAGCCAGAATCGAACGAGGCACCCCTTGCAGGGTGATGTGCACACCGTTGGGGAAATCCTTGAAGCGCTCGGTCAGGTACGTCAATCCGGAGCTGGTCGCGGACAGGTAAGGGGTATCGATCTGCGCCAGGTTGCCCAAGCACACCACTTTGGAACCGGCGCCGGCACGGGTGATGATGGTTTTCATCTGGTGCGGTGTCAGGTTCTGGCATTCATCGATCAGGATCAGACTCTGCTGGAAGCTGCGGCCTCGAATATAGTTGAGGGATTTGAACTGCAACGGCACCTTGCTGAGGATGTAATCAACGCTGCCATGGGTGTTTTCGTCATCCATGTGCAAGGCTTCGAGGTTGTCGGTGATGGCGCCCAGCCAAGGCTCCATTTTCTCCGCTTCTGTGCCGGGCAGGAAACCGATTTCCTGGTCCAGCCCCTGCACGCTGCGCGTCGCAATGATCCGCCGGTAGCGCTTGCTGACCATGGTCTGCTCAATCGCTGCGGCCAAGGCCAGGATGGTTTTACCGGAACCGGCAGCACCGGTCAGGTTGACCAGGTGGATGTCCGGGTCAAGCAAGGCGTACAGCGCCAGGCTCTGATAGATGTCACGCGGTTTCAGGCCCCAGGCTTCCTGGTGGAGCAGCGGTTCCTGGTGCAGGTCAAGGATCAGCAGCCGGTCTTCCTCGATCTCCTTGATCCAGCCGACAAAGCCCTGTTCGTCGATGATGAACTCGTTGATGTGCACGGCCGGCAGGTTGTCGATCAATTGCACCTGATGCCAGGTGCGACCGTGGTCCTGACGGGTTTCGACATTCCTCACCCGGTCCCAGAAGGAGCCGGTCATGTTGTGGTAACCGTTGGGCAGCAACGAAACGTCATCGACCAGTTGGTCGGTGCTGTAGTCCTCGGCCGCGATCCCGCACGCCCGGGCCTTGAGGCGCATGTTGATGTCTTTGGTGACCAGCACCACGGGCAGTTTCGGCTCGCGCGCGTGCAGGTCAATCAACTGGTTGATGATGATGTTGTCGTTCAGGTGTTCGGGAAGAATGATGTTCGGTTCGGCACGCTTGCTCATCAGAATTGACAGCAAACCCTTGGGCCCGCTCTTGCCGCGCTGGATCGGCACACCTAGCTCGACGTCTTCTGGGCTGGCGTCGCCCAACGTCTTGTCGATCAGGCGAATCGCCTGACGGCATTCCGCAGCCACGCTGTGATGCCCGCTCTTGAGCTTGTCCAGCTCCTCAAGCACGGTCATCGGAATGGCAACGTGGTGTTCTTCGAAGTTAAGCAGGGCGTTTGGATCGTGAATCAATACGTTGGTATCGAGTACATAAAGGATTGGCTGGTTGGAGGAAGAACTACGTCCGTGATCATCCATACTCGGTCACCTTTGTGGGAGCCATTCGACGCAATACCTTGGCGGTGCTGCGCCTCGAAGTGACTACCGAATTCACCTGCGGGGACTCAAGTGAACTGCATCCATAGCGGGGTCTTGGGAGACGCCACCTGTGTTGCAGGTTTCGGCGGTCTGTCTTCGTAATACTCCAAAACCCATGACAGAAAAAAGTACTTTGACGTTTTTTTGAAGTTTATTTTTCAGAGTGACCAATAGCACTAGGCGGATGGCCATCACCCCGTTAAAGTCGGAAGTCCGCCTGCATCGAAATCTGCTCGAAAATCACCCCGACGTACCCTCCTCCCCAATGATTCCGGGCTTTTCACGGTTTCAGCGAAATGCGTCCTGACAGTCCTCCCAACCGATCCCGCTTTGCGCCGTTTGCGAAATGAGCCAGGGCATCGCCGTTTTGACTGCATCCTGCTTCACATTGAAGTTGATCACCCCGTGTCGCCACAGCAGCATCAACGTCAACACGCGCTGGGCGCTCGGGTTGCCCTTGAGCTTGCCGGCGCCATCCTGGGCATCGATGTCCCACAAGGCGACTTGCAAACCCTGAGCCTTGAAGAAGCCTTCGGCATCCGAACGACGCTGACCATCCGGTGGGCGGAACAGCGGCACGTAATTCTCCGGCAGTTTGCTCTTGACCAGGTCGACGCTACGGCGCACCGAATCCTGCCAGTCCTGCCAGTGGCTGTGGGAGCGAAACTCCCAGCCTTGCACGCCGATGCACTGCGTTGAATACGTCGCTTGCAGACTGGACACCGAGCGCTCGGCCAGACGCGCCTGAATGTCTTTGCCCAGCACGAAGAAAGTGCCGCTCATGTTCGATTTGCGCAGGTACTCCGCGACCCAGCCGGTGTTGTCCGGCGTGACATTGGCGGCGCTGTCGAACGTCAGCAAAAACAACCGGTCATGCATCTCGTCGCCGTTGCGCTCATAGTCGCCAAAACGATCGACTTCGCTGCTGCTCTGTGGAGACAGTGCCGCCTTGCGCAGTTGCTCGTCCAGATACTGGGCGTGGAACAACCGGCTCGGCTCCGACCACTTGGTGTAATAGCTGTCATCGCTGACCTGAAACTTGGCCGCTTGCTGGCGCAGGGTGTCCATGTCCTCGACGAGGAAACAAAAGGAGGCATCCTGATCACAGCTCTGCTGGGCGAAGTTGTAGTTGGTGAGCAGGCGCTGCCACAAGCGCTGGCGCAGGTTGTTGACCGCCTCCAGATTAATCTTGCGCAGGCCCAGACGCTGGGCCAGGCTCGCCTCATCCAGCGATTCGCTGGCGAGCAGCACCCGCGCGAACATGAGGATTTCAGCGCGTGATGCGACGTCGAACAGCGTTGGGCTGCTGAGCTGTTCCGGCCAGGTGCTGCGATCAAGCGTCGCCACATCGCCCGGCGCCGCCATGGCACCGAAGCTCAACAGCCAGGCCGATAATAGAAAAACGATACGCAATGGGATGTCTCCATAACAAAACCCGCGCGGCACTATAGCTGATCCGGCCCACATTCCCGCAGCAGCACCGACCCCCTGTGGGAGCGAGCTTGCTCGCGATAGCGGTAAATCAGATGACATTGATGCTGGATGAGCGGCCGTCATCGCGAGCAAGCTCGCTCCCACAGGTTTTTGCGCAGCACCACCGATCACCTATGACACCCATAGCTGGAGTCAACCGGCCCAACCCCCTAGAATCGCCCCCACGATTAAAGGAGACGACTTCATGCTGATGGTGATTTCCCCCGCCAAGACCCTCGACTACGAAACACCGCCGGCGACCCAGCGCTTCACCCAGCCGCAATACCTCGACCATTCCCAAGAGCTGATCATGCAGCTGCGCGACCTGACGCCCGCGCAGATCAGTGAGTTGATGCACGTCTCCGACAAGATCGGCGGCCTCAACGCCGCGCGTTTCGGCAGCTGGACGCCGGCGTTCACACCGGAAAACGCCAAGCAGGCGTTGCTCGCCTTCAAGGGTGACGTGTACACCGGCCTCAACGCACAAACCTTCAGCGAAGCCGATTTCGATTACGCGCAACTGCACTTGCGCATGCTCTCAGGCCTGTACGGACTGCTGCGCCCTCTGGACCTGATGCAACCGTATCGTCTGGAGATGGGCACCAAACTGGCGAATGCCCGTGGCAAGGATCTGTATGCGTTCTGGGGCACCCGGATCAGCGAATGGCTGAACGAAGCCCTGGCCGACCAGGGCGACGACGTGTTGCTGAACCTGGCCTCCAACGAGTACTTCTCGGCGGTCAAACGCAATGCCCTGAACGCGCGCATCATTAATACCGACTTCAAGGACCTGAAGAACGGCCAATACAAGATCATCAGCTTCTACGCGAAAAAAGCGCGCGGAATGATGAGTCGTTTTGTCATTGAAGAGCGCGTCAACGACCCGGCAGAGCTCAAAAAATTTGACGTTCAAGGCTATCGCTACAGCGTCGAGCAGTCTAAACCGGACCATTTGGTGTTCCTGCGCGATCACGCGCCAGAGTAAGCACCCGTTCGGTGCACGACAGCAAAAATTGGTCGTGCGCCGCCGTCTGATCGTCCAACAATTCCCCGCCTTATTCGCCGACTTATTGGCGCCAAAAATCCACCGCTCAATTTTCTAACTATTGTTTCACTCGACTTTGATGATTTTTTTCAGTAGTGGCACTGAAAATTTTTATCGGTAGTGGCACAAAACTATCCAACCCGATATTCGGCCTATATATAAAGGGCCAAACGGCAAGTGCTATCAATATGAGAGCAGTGCCATCTTTCTCAATATTTCAAGAAATTTCAGAATTCGCGATGGGCGGACAGGAACTATGTCCAAATGCGTAGCTCATACCACCGGTAACGATTTTCTCAATGCATGTACGAGATAACTTACGCAGAGAAGAGCGTCACGTATCGAAGTTGTCACATTAACTTCTGCAGACTGGGCCTCTAATTTGGGCAACACATTAAGGACAGGAGATACGCTCATCAATATCCCCTTCAAGGCCAAGGCTGCGCCCCTATAAACGTGCTCATCTGAGCACCCAACCGCTTGATTTACGGGCTTATGCCTGACATTGAGCGCGCAAGACCATTGCACGAATGTCTTCTGATCAGAAGATCGGCTGCATAACAGGGCACATCAGAATAATAAGGCCTAGTTGCGCACATCTTGAGTGCACTTATTTAGACACTCGGAACTTTGTATGCCTGCACGCGGCACTGCGGCGCCTGTAAGGCCGCACTTGCGAGTGCACTATACCGCTGAACACCATTAACTCCGGCCATGTAATGGCTTGATAAAACACAGAGGTAATTGCGATGCGCATCAGCATATTTGGTTTGGGTTACGTCGGCGCAGTATGTGCCGGTTGCCTGTCTGCACGGGGCCATGACGTCGTTGGCGTCGATGTTGCCAAAGACAAAATCGATATGATCAACGCCGGCCGTTCGCCGATCGTTGAACCGGGTCTGGGCGAACTTCTGAAGAAGGGTATCGAGACGGGCAAATTGCGCGGCACGACCAACTTCGCCGAAGCGATTCGCGACACCGACCTGTCGATGATCTGCGTCGGTACGCCGAGCAAGAAGAACGGCGACCTGGAACTGAACTACATCGAAGCCGTGTGCCGCGAGATCGGTTTTGTCCTGCGTGACAAGACCACCCGCCACACCATCGTGGTTCGCAGCACCGTTTTGCCGGGCACCGTCGCAAACGTTGTCATCCCGATCCTCGAAGACTGCTCCGGCAAAAAAGCCGGTGTTGATTTCGGCGTTGCGGTGAACCCTGAGTTCCTGCGTGAAAGCACCGCGATCGCCGACTACGACCTGCCGCCAATGACCGTCATCGGCGAGTTCGACAAGGCCTCGGGTGACGTTCTGCAATCGCTGTACGAAGAGCTCGACGCACCGATCATCCGCAAGGACATCGCTGTCGCCGAGATGATCAAGTACACCTGCAACGTGTGGCACGCCACCAAAGTGACCTTCGCCAACGAGATCGGCAACATTGCCAAGGCGTGCGGCGTCGACGGTCGCGAAGTGATGGAAGTGGTCTGCCAGGACAAGACACTGAACCTGTCCCAGTACTACATGCGCCCTGGCTTCGCGTTCGGCGGCTCTTGCCTGCCCAAAGACGTGCGTGCCCTGACCTACCGCGCCGGTGCCCTGGACGTGGAATCGCCTTTGCTGAACTCGCTGATGCGCAGTAACGAGTCCCAGGTGCAGAACGCCTTCGACATCGTTTCCAGCCACGACAAACGCAAAGTCGCCCTGCTGGGCCTGAGCTTCAAGGCCGGCACCGATGACCTGCGCGAAAGCCCGCTGGTGGATCTGGCGGAAATGCTGATCGGCAAGGGTTACGACCTGAGCATCTACGACAGCAACGTCGAATACGCCCGTGTCCACGGCGCGAACAAGGATTACATCGAGTCGAAGATCCCTCACGTCTCGTCCTTGCTCAACGCCGACTTTGACGACGTGATCGCCAACTCCGACGTGATCATCCTCGGCAACCGTGACGAGAAATTCCGCGCCCTGGCGCAGAACGCTCCACACGGCAAGCAAGTCGTCGACCTGGTTGGCTTCATGTCCAAAGCCACCAGCGTCAGCGGTCGTACCGAAGGCATCTGCTGGTAACCGGCGGGTTGTAAGCGCTTCGCGCTGATCGCCAGCAAGCCGGCTCCTACACATTCAACGCACACCTGTAGGAGCCGGCTTGCTGGCGATAGCGTCCCCCGGGACGCCACAACCTTCGGCCTTTTCGCCTGCCTTAACCCCATCGGGCCACCCTACAGGCTCGCCCGAGATAGAGACGGATGCAGATTATGCACAGGCTAAAGCACGGCCTACTTCAGGCCGCCGGTTGGCTGTTTTACCTAAGTTTATTGATGGGCATCGCCATGGCGTTGCCTGCGTCCACATTCGATTCCGATTCGAAGGACTTTATCTTCCTCATCGGTTTCATCGGCATCTGGCGCTACTCGATGGGCGCCACGCACTTTGTGCGCGGGATGCTGTTTCTGTACGTGGTCTACCCGCACCTGCGGCGCAAAGTGCGCAAGCTGGGTGACGCGGCAAACCCGTCCCATGTGTTTCTGATGGTCACCAGTTTCCGTATCGATGCGCTGACCACCGCACAGGTCTACGCCTCCGTCATTCGTGAAGCGATCGACTGTGGCCTGCCGACCACCATGGTGTGCTCCATCGTCGAAATGTCCGATGAGAAGCTGGTTAAAAGCCTTTGGACGAAGATGAATCCGCCGGATCGGGTCAAGCTCGACTTCGTGCGCATTCCCGGCACCGGCAAGCGTGATGGCCTGGCCTACGGTTTCCGCGCCATCTCCCGCCACCTGCCGGACGACCGCGCAGTGGTTGCAGTGATCGATGGCGACACCGTGCTCGCCGAGGGCACCGTGCTCAAGACCGTGCCGTGGTTCCAGCTGTTCGGCAATGTCGGCGGCCTGACCACCAACGAGTTCTGCGAAGTGCGCGGCGGCTACATCATGAGCGAATGGCACAAACTGCGATTCGCCCAGCGCCACATCAACATGTGCTCGATGGCCTTGTCCAAGCGCGTACTGACCATGACCGGCCGGATGTCGGTGTTTCGCGCCACCGTGGTCACCAACCCGGACTTCATCGCCGACGTGGAAAGCGACTCGCTGCAACACTGGCGCCTGGGCCGCTTCAAGTTCCTGACCGGTGACGACAAGTCGAGCTGGTTCAGCCTGATGCGCTTGGGCTACGACACGTTCTACGTGCCGGATGCCGCGATCCACACCGTGGAACACCCGCCGGAAAAAAGCTTCATCAAGGCCAGCCGCAAACTGATGTTCCGCTGGTACGGCAACAATCTGCGCCAGAACGCCCGCGCCCTGGGCCTGGGGGTTAAACGCCTCGGCCTGTTCACCTCGGTGGTGCTGTTCGATCAGCGCGTGTCGATGTGGACCTCGTTGCTGGGCTTGACGGTCGCGCTGATCGCCAGCTTCAAGTACGGCACCGCGTTCATCCTGGTGTACCTGCTGTGGATCGGCATTACCCGCCTGATCCTGACCGTGCTGCTGTCGTTGTCCGGTCACCGGATCGGCCCGGCCTACCCGGCAATTCTCTATTACAACCAGATCGTTGGCGCGCTGGTGAAGATCTACGTGTTCTTCCGCCTCGACCAACAGTCATGGACTCGCCAGCCCACTTCCCTGACCCGTGATCTCGCCAGCTTTCAACGTTGGTTCAACACCTGGTCGTCTCGGACCATGACCTTCTCCGCCGGCAGCATTTTTGTTGCCGTGCTGCTGATGATGGTCTGACCGCCCCCTTATTGAATTAACCAGGAAATTGCCCCTATGAATACCGCCGTCAACGCCAACGTAGTGCATGAGTCAGAAGCCCAGCGCCAACACGCCCGAGTGAAAATCCCGGCCAAGCTGCGTTTCTTCGGTCCCGACCGGACCCCGATGGAAGCTCGAGTGATCGACCTCTCCGCTGGCGGCCTGGCCTTCAACGCCGGTCAGCTGCCGCTGAAAGTCGGCGACGTGTACAAGGCTCGCCTGCAATTCGTCATCGATAACCTCGGCCTGGCCATGGACGTGGAATTGCTGATCCGCTCCATCGACCGCCAGACCGGCCGCATCGGTTGCCAGTTCCAGAACCTGGAACCCCAGGATATTTCGACCCTGCGTCACCTGATCACCTCACACCTGGCCGGCGACATCGTCAGCATGGGTGAAGTGCTGGCCACCCTGCAGCGCGACAACTTCACCAAGGCGCGCAAGATGAAGGACGGCGGCCACGGCATGACCGCGTTCGGTCGTCTGCGTGCCGTGACGTTCAGCTTCGCGATTTTCCTCGTCGGCCTGGCGGCGTTCGGTTTCATCTTCAAGTCGGTGTACGGCATGTACTTCGTCAGCCACGCCCAGGCGGGCCTGGTCAGCGTGGCAGGCATGAACATCACCATGCCGCGCGACGGCACCGTGCAGAGCCTGATCAAGGCCGACGGCGTCGCCGCCAAAGGCGCCCCGCTCGCAACGTTCAGCACCAGCATGCTCGATGTGCTCAAGGGCCATCTTGACGACAACCAACTGCAACCGGCCAAGGTTGAAGAGCTGTTCGGCAAGCAAATGACCGGCACCCTGACCTCGCCGTGCGATTGCACCGTGGCCCAGCAACTGGTCGCCAACGGTCAGTACGCCAGCAAGGGCGACGTGATCTTCCAACTGGTGCCGCGCAACAGCGAAGCCAACGTTGAAGCACGTTTCACCTATCGCCAGTTCGGTGATGTGCTGCCAGGCAGCGCAGTCAGCTTCCAGATCGCCGGCGAAGACAAAACCCGCAGCGGCAAGATCGTCAGCAGCACCAGCCTGAAAAGCGCCGACCTCTCCTCCGACATCCGCGTACTGATCCAGCCTGACGAGCCACTCGACAGCAAGTTCGCCGGTCGCCCGGTTGAAGTCAACGCCACCCGTGGTCCGAACCTGAACTGGCTGATCGACAAAGCCATGGCTTCCGGTCTTTAACAGAGGACATGCCCGTGACGACTCCAAATATCCTCAGCACACCGCATACCCTGTGGGAGCGAGCTTGCTCGCGATGGGATCGGCGCGGTCTGTCTGATGCACCGAGCAGCCTGCATCGCGAGCAAGCTCGCTCCCACACTGGTTATGCGTTCTGCGCACTGGCTTTGGCAGTCAGCCTCAGCGGTTGCGCCGGCCTGCCCGACCAACGTCTGGCCAACGAAGCCCTCAAGCGCGGCGACACCGCGCTGGCGGCGCAGAATTACCAGCAACTGGCAGACCTGGGCTACAGCGAAGCACAGGTTGGCTTGGCCGATATCCAGGTCGATAGCCGTGACCCGGCGCAGATCAAACAGGCCGAGGCGACTTATCGCGCCGCGGCCAGCGTCTCGCCGCGAGCCCAGGCTCGCCTGGGTCGCCTGTTGGTGGCCAAACCGGGTTCCACCGAAGCCGAACAGCACGAAGCCGAAGGCCTGTTGAAAAAAGCCTCGGCCGCTGGCGAAGGCAACACCCTGATCCCGTTGGCGATGCTGTACCTGCAATATCCGCATAGCTTCCCGAACGTCAACGCCCAGCAGCAGATCAGCCAATGGCGCGCCGAGGGCAAACCGGAAGCGGGTCTGGCCCAAGTGCTGCTCTATCGCACCCAGGGCACTTACGACCAGCACCTGGACGAAGTGGAAACCATCTGCAAAGCCGCGTTGAACACCACCGACATCTGCTACGTCGAACTGGCCACGGTCTACCAGAAACAGGCCAAGCCTGAGCAACAGGCCGAACTGATCAAGCAGATGCAAGCCGCTCATGCTCGCGGCACCGTCACCGCTCAACGCGTGGACAGTGTGGCTCGCGTGTTGGGTGATGCGAGCCTGGGCAAGACCGACGAGAAAACCGCTCAGTCGCTGCTCGAAGGCATCGCTCCGGGCTACCCCGCTTCCTGGGTCAGCCTCGCACAATTGCTCTACGACTTCCCCGAACTGGGTGACGTCGACACGATGATGAAGTACCTGGACAACGGCCGCGCCGCCGACCAGCCACGTGCCGAACTGTTGCTCGGCAAGCTCTACTACGAAGGCAAAATGGTGCCCGCCGACGCGAAGGCCGCTGAAGAACATTTCAAGAAAGCCGTCGACCGAGAAGTGGCCGCCGATTACTACCTCGGCCAGATCTACCGTCGCGGTTACCTGGGCCAGGTCTATTCGCAGAAAGCGCTGGACCACCTGCTCAAGGCTGCGCGCAACGGCCAGAACAGCGCCGACTTCGCCATTGCCCAACTGTTTTCCCAAGGCAAGGGCACCAGGCCCGACCCGCTTAACGCTTACGTCTTCAGCCAATTGGCCAAGGCGCAGAACACCCCGCAAGCCACCGAGCTTGCGCAAACACTCGAAGCCCAACTGCCGCCTGCCCAGCTCGCCGAGGCCAAACGCCTGTTGAAACAAGAACAGGACGTTCGTGGTGCCTTGAGCCAGAACACGCTGGAACTGCATGCCCTGCAAGAAGAAGACGGCGAGGAATCCCTATGAAGTTGAATCCATTCGTGAAGGCCGGTATCGGCCTCTCATTCGCCCTCTTGTGGTCGTGCCCGACCCTGGCGGCCCTGACCGAAAACCAGAACTACGGCCTTGACGTGAAAATCACTGCCCAGTCCGAAGACGACACCGACCTGGGTACCGCAAGCGGCGGCGACGTCAACGGCGTCGGCCTCGACCTGCGTCCATGGATCTATGGCGAGAGCGGCGCGTGGAGCGGCTACGCCATGGGTCAGGCCGTGACGTCCACCGACATCATCGAGACCGACACCCTGCAGCAGTCCGACAGCGACGGCACCCAGGCCACCGACAACGGTGATCGCAAGAGCAAGAAAAACTACCTGGCGATGCGCGAGTTCTGGGTCGGCTACAGCGGCCTGACGCCGTACCCCGGCGAGATCCTCAAGCTCGGTCGCCAGCGCCTGCGCAACGACGACGGCCAATGGCGCGACACCAACATCGAAGCCCTGAACTGGACCTTCGACACCACCCTGTTGCGCGCCAACGCCGGTGTGGCCGAACGCTTCAGCGAATACCGCACCGACCTCACCGAGCTGGCGCCGAAAGACAAGGATCGCCTGCACGCCTACGCCGATGCGGCGTATCAGTGGACGCCGGGCAACTGGGTGGGTATTCGCGGTCATCACACCCACGATGACGGCAAACTCGACTACGCGCAGCCGGGTGTTCCTGCCGATTCTCTGGACAAGAAACAGAACGGCGATATCAGCTGGATCGGCCTGACCGCCGACAGCGATGCCTACAACTGGCGCAACACCAACACCGTCAATTACTGGGGCAGCGTCACCGGCATGAGTGGCGACCGCGACGAGGTGAACCCGCTGAACGCCGACGGCACCGCGCCGGCACAAGCCAAAACCAGCGGCAACGTTGATGGCTGGGCCACTGACCTGGGCGTGCGTCTGCGCCTCGATCCGCAATGGCAAGTCGGTGCAGCGTATGCCCGCGCCAGCGCCGATTACGAACAGAACGGCCTGGAAAGCAACCGTTCGAACTACACCGGTACGCGTTCGCGGGTTCACCGTTTCGGCGAAGCCTTCCGTGGCGAAATGCAAAACATGCAGACCGCTACGTTGTTCGGTTCGTGGATGCTCAACGACGAATACGACGCCAGCGTGATCTACCACAAATTCTGGCGTGTCGACGGTAACAAGCCGGTCGGCAGCAACGGCATCAACGCCGTCGAGAACAATACCGACGACGGCACCGGAGCGATTCTTTCCAGCACCTCTCTGCCGCTGGAAGACGGTAGCAAGGACCTCGGCCAGGAAATGGACGTAGTCGTCACCAAGTACTTCAAGCAAGGCCTGCTGCCGGCCTCCCTCAGTCAGTCGATCGATGAGCCTTCGGCCCTCGTGCGTTTGCGTGGCGGTGTGTTCAAGCCAGGCGATGCGTATGGCAAAGGCGTTGACTCGTACATGCACCGCGCGTTTATCGACGTGATCTGGCGCTTCTGATGCGAACCGCTAAGGGAGTTCCTGACATGAACAGTCCGAAGAGAGGCTCGATAACCTTGCTGGCCGGCGCGATGCTGCTGGCCAGCACGGCAGCCTTCGCCACAGTGGAGCCGGCCTCGCCCGTTCAAAAAGGGCAACCGGCGACCATTGCCAAAGGGTTGCAACAGGCCAAGACCTACACCGTCAGCAGCGCACCGACCGCACCGCTGGAACTGGAAAAACCGAAACTGCCGGACACCTCCGGCTACACCGCCGAAGCCATCGCCGCGAAAGTCGTGCGCACTAAGGCCGGCAAAATCAGCGTGCGCCGGATGATGCAGGAAAACGCCCTGAAGGACTTCATCGGCGGCGACAACAAAATGGCTGAATGGGTGGTGCGTCAGCACGGTATCCCGCAGGCGATCTTCGTCGACGACGGCTACATGAACCTCAAGGACCTGGCCAAGAAAGTACCCAAGCAGTACTTCAGCGAAACCTCGCCGGGTGTGTTCCTGGCGAAGTTGCCGATCGTGGTGGGTGAGAAAGGCATCCTGGAAATCGACAAGCAGACCCAGGAATTGCGCCTGTCCCAAGAGTCCGGTTCGTTCCTGGTCAACGACGGTCAGCTATTCGTGCGTGATACCAAAATCACTGGCTGGAGCGAGAAGGCAAACGGCCCGGCGGCCTTCAAGTCGCCAAAAGAATTCCGTCCGTTCCTGCTGTCCTGGGGCGGCACCCAGACCTACATCGCCAACAGCAAGATCGCCAGTTTCGGCTACGCCAACAGTAAGTCCTACGGCGTGAGTATTTCCCAGTACACGCCGAACATGGCCAAGGTACTCAAGCGTCCTGAACCGACGGGCTGGATCGTCGGCTCCGAGTTCTCGGACATGTGGTACGGCTTCTACTGCTACGAAACCCAAGACTTCGTGGTCAAGGGCAACACCTACAAAGACAACATCGTCTACGGCATCGACCCGCATGACCGCTCCCACGGTCTGATCATTGCCGACAACACGGTGTACGGGACCAAGAAGAAGCACGGGATCATTATTTCCCGTGAGGTCAACAACAGCTTCATCTTCAACAACCGCAGCTACGACAACAAGTTGTCGGGCCTGGTGATCGACCGTAACAGCGTGAACAACCTGATCGCCTACAACGAGATCTACAAGAACCACACGGACGGCATCACCCTCTACGAGAGTGGCGACAATCTGATTTACGGCAACAAGGTGATCAGCAACCGTCGCCACGGCATCCGTATTCGTAACAGCGTGAACATTCGCCTCTACGAAAACCTCGCCATGGCCAACGGCCTGACGGGCGTCTACGGCCACATCAAGGACCTGACCGACACCGACCGGGACATCAAGCTCGACCCGTTCGACGCCCAGGTCTCACTGATCATCGTCGGTGGCGAACTGGCCGGCAACGGCAGCGGACCGCTGTCCATCGACTCGCCGCTGAGCGTCGAGTTGTACCGCGTGTCCATGCTCGCCCCGACCAAATCCAGTGGCATCAGCTTCAACGGGATTCTTGGCGAGCGTCAGGATGAAATTCTCGACCTGCTGGTGCGCCAGCAGAAAGCCGTGCTGATCGACCCTGTCGAACGCCAGACCGAAATGCAGGACTGAGGATAATTTTATGCACCCACACTTGATCAAATTACTCAGCCTGTCGGCCCTGACCGCTGGCATTCTCGCGGCCAGCGCCGGCGTCCGTGCCGATGAAGTCAAAGCCCCGAGCTTCAGCGCCGAGCCGTGCTGCAACCTGTGCCCCGAAGCCCACGACGCGAAGAACTACACCACGCGCTATCAGCAGAACTTCACCACGCTGGTGCAGGCTCAGGGCGATTGGCTGTTCCGTACCCAGGAAGACTTGCGCACCGAATTCGACACCACGCCCGCCGGCTACAAACGCATGAAAGAGCTGCACGATGCGTTCAAGAGCAAAGGCATAGAACTGGTCGTCGTTTACCAGCCGACCCGTGGCCTGGTGAACCGCAACAAGCTCAATCCCGAAGACAAAGCCAAGTTCGATTTCGACAAGGCACTGAAGAACTACAAGACCATGCTCGGGCGTTTCGCCGCCATGGGCTACGTGGTTCCGGACCTGTCGCCGCTGACCAACGAATCGCTGCCCGACACCTTGCCGGCCCACGATTTCTACTTCCGCGGCGACCAACACTGGACGCCGTATGGCGCCCAGCGCACGGCGAAAATCGTCGGCGAGAAAATCAAGCAATTGCCTGAGTTCGCTGACATTCCCAAGCGCGAATTCGAGAGCCATAAGTCGGGTCGCATGGGCAAGACCGGAACATTACACAACATGGCCGGTCAACTCTGTGGCACCAGCTACGCGATCCAGTACATGGATCAGTTCACCACCGAGCCCAAGGGCGAAGCGGCCGACGGCGACCTGTTCAGTGACTCCGGCAATCCCGAGATCACCCTGGTCGGCACCAGCCACAGTGGCAAGAACTACAACTTCGCCGGTTTCCTCGAAGAGGCCATCGGCGCCGACATCCTCAACGTGGCGTTCCCCGGCGGTGGCCTGGAAGGTTCGATGCTGCAGTATTTGGGCAGCGAAGAGTTCCAGACCAAGCCGCCGAAGATTCTGATCTGGGAATTCTCGCCGCTCTATCGCCTCGACCAGGAAACCATCTACCGCCAGATGATGGCGCTGCTGGACAACGGTTGCGAAGGAAAGGATGCACAGATGACCGGCAGCACCACGTTGAAACCGGGCAAGAACGAATTGATGGTCAACAGCAAGAACCTGAACCTGCAGAACAGCAGCCACCAGGTCGACATCCGCTTCGCCGATCCATCGGTGAAAACTCTGCAAGCCACCCTCTGGTACATGAACGGTCGCCACGAGGACATCAAAATCGAAAAACCGGAAACTTCCGACACCGACGGGCGCTTTGCCTTTGAGTTGCGCACGGACGAAGACTGGGCCACGCAGAATCTGCTGGCCGTCGAAATCCAGGGCCCTGAAGCAGGTGCCACGCCACAGAAAGTCGAAGCGAAAATCTGCAAACGCAATGTATTCCCTGGCGCTGGGCAGCGTACCGCTCAAGCCGGGCAATGAGGCAACCTCTTATGACATGCATGCAAACCCGAACTTTGAAAAAGTTACTCGCGCCCTCCCTGCTGACGTTGGCGATGTTCGCCGGCGCCACCCAGGCCGCCGCGCCACTGCGTCCGCCACAGGGTTACTTCGCGCCGATTGAAAAAGTCAAAACCGGCGACAAGAGCGAAGGCTGTGATGCGGTGCCGACGCCATACACCGGCTCGCTGCAATTTCGCAGCAAGTACGAAGGCTCCGACAAGGCCCGTTCGACCCTGAACGAAGCCTCGGAAAAAGCTTTCCGCGACACCACCGCCGACATCACCAAGATTGAGCGCGGCACCAGCAAGCGCGTGATGCAGTACATGCGTGACGGTCGTCCGGAACAACTGGAATGCACTTTGAACTGGTTGACCGCCTGGGCCAAGGCCGATGCGTTGATGTCCAAGGACTTCAACCACACCGGCAAGTCCATGCGCAAATGGGCGTTGGGCAGCATGGCCTCGTCGTACATTCGCCTGAAGTTCTCTGACTCGCACCCGTTGGCGAACCATCAGCAAGAGTCGCAATTGATCGAAGCCTGGTTCAGCAAAATGGCGGATCAGGTGGTCAGTGATTGGGACAACCTGCCGCTGGAAAAAACCAACAACCACTCGTACTGGTCCGCCTGGTCGGTGATGGCAACGTCCATCGCCACCAACCGCCGCGACCTGTTCGACTGGTCGGTGAAGGAATTCAAGGTCGCCGCCAATCAAATTGACGCCCAGGGTTTCCTGCCCAACGAACTCAAGCGCCAGCAACGCGCCCTCGCCTATCACAACTACGCCCTGCCGCCGCTGGCGATGATCGCCAGTTTCGCCCAGGTCAACGGTGTGGATTTGCGCCAGGAAAACAACGGCGCGCTGAAACGCCTGGGTGATCGAGTGCTATCGGGGGTAGAAGACCCGGACGAATTCGAGAAGAAGAACGGTAAAGAACAGGACATGACCGACCTCAAGGTCGATTCGAAATTCGCCTGGCTCGAACCGTTCTGCACGCTCTACACCTGCTCGCCGGATGTGCTCGAGAAAAAACACGAGATGCAGCCGTTCAAGACCTTCCGCCTCGGGGGTGACCTGACCAAGGTCTACGACCCGGCCAACGAAAAAGGCAAAAAAGGTTCGTGAGTTGTGGTGGGGCTGAAAACCAGCCCTCACCCTAACCCTCTCCCCGGAGGGGCGAGGGGACTGACCGTGATGTCTGTTCGAGTACCGGCGACCTGAAATATCGAGTCGATCTCTGGTTCTGAAAACGACAGAGATCAGGCGCCCTCTCCCCTCTAGGGAGAGGGCGGGGGGTGAGGGGTTGGTCTTGAGGCCAACCACACCCTCAAGGAAACATCGTTTTACCCCTCGATTTCGATGGGGGGTTTGGGGGGGCTGCGGCCCTTGACTGTGGTTAAACATGGAGAGACCGGGATGGTATTTTCATCCAACGTGTTCCTGTTTTTGTTCCTGCCGATCTTTCTCGGCATGTACTACTTGAGCGGAATACGCTATCGCAACCTGCTGCTGCTGCTCGCCAGCTACCTGTTCTATGCCTGGTGGCGTGTGGACTTCCTTGCGCTGTTCGCAGCCGTCACGTTGTGGAACTACTGGATCGGCCTCAAAGTCGGTGCAGCAGGCGTTCGGACCAAACCGGCACAACGCTGGTTGCTCCTGGGCGTGGCCGTCGACCTGTGCATCCTCGGCTACTTCAAGTACGCCAACTTCGGCGTCGACAGCATCAACGCGATGATGACGTCGGTCGGTCTGTCGCCGTTCATCCTGACCCACGTGCTGTTGCCGATCGGGATCTCGTTCTACATCTTCGAGTCCATCAGCTACATCATCGACGTCTACCGCGGTGACACCCCGGCGACGCGCAACCTGATCGACTTTGCCGCATTCGTGGCGATCTTCCCGCACTTGATCGCCGGCCCGGTGTTGCGTTTTCGCGACCTCGCCGACCAGTTCAACAACCGCACCCACACCCTCGACAAGTTCTCCGAAGGTGCCACGCGGTTCATGCAGGGTTTCATCAAAAAGGTCTTCATCGCCGACACCCTCGCGGTGGTGGCCGACCATTGCTTCGCCTTGCAGAACCCGACCACGGGCGACGCCTGGCTGGGCGCCCTCGCCTACACCGCGCAGTTGTATTTCGACTTCTCCGGCTACAGCGACATGGCCATCGGCCTGGGCTTGATGATGGGTTTCCGCTTCATGGAAAACTTCAAGCAGCCGTACATCAGCCAGTCGATCACCGAGTTCTGGCGTCGCTGGCACATCAGCCTGTCGACCTGGTTGCGTGACTATCTGTACATCACCCTCGGCGGCAACCGTAAAGGCACGCTGATGACCTATCGCAACCTGTTCCTGACCATGCTGCTCGGTGGTCTGTGGCATGGCGCGAACATCACCTACATCGTCTGGGGTGCGTGGCACGGCATGTGGCTGGCGATCGAAAAGGCCCTGGGCCTGAACACCTCGCCACGCAGCATCAACCCGATCCGCTGGGCCCTGACTTTCCTGCTCGTGGTCATGGGCTGGGTGATCTTCCGCTCGGAAAACCTGCACGTCGCCGGTCGCATGTACGGCGCGATGTTCAGCTTCGGCGAATGGTCACTGTCGGAACTCAACGCGGCCAGCCTCACCGGCCTGCAAGTGGCGACCCTGGTGGTGGCTTACATGACCCTGGCGTTCTTCGGCATCCGCGATTTCTACAGCAACCTGCCGCCTGAAAAGACCAAGCCTGTTGTGAACGTCGAGGCCGATGGCCCGGCCACCGCGACGCCTGGAATGATCAAAGCCGTGCCGGGCGACAACCCGGGCAGCATCCACGAGCCTGGTTACACCGTCGGCGTTGAAGCGACTGTGCAACCGGCTTACTGGACGGCGGACTGGTCGCGTTACGTGATGCGCACGCTGGTACTGGTGCTGTTCATCGCCTCGATTTTCAAACTCTCGGCGCAAAGCTTCTCGCCGTTCCTTTACTTCCAGTTCTGAGGGATCTGACCATGACCCGCTCATTACGTATCTTCTACATCGCCCTGTTCATGGTGACCCTGCTGGTGCTGGGGCTGTGGTCGACGCGCAGCTTCTTCGGCTTCAGCACCAACGCCGATGCGACGGTGCTCAATGGCCGCTGGGCCAAAGCCGTGGAAACCCATTACGACGAAGAGTTCCCGATCAAGCGCCTGGGCACCAACCTTTGGGCCGCGCTGGATTTTAAACTGTTCAACGAGGGTCGTCCGGGCGTGGTGCTCGGTCGCGATCAGTGGTTGTACAGCGATGAAGAATTCAACCCGATCGTCAACGAAGAGTTGAATCTGCAAGGCAACTACGCGCTGGTCGAAGGCGTGCGCCAGGAGCTCAAAGCCAAAGGCGTGAAACTGGTGATGGCGATCGTGCCGGCCAAGACGCGTCTGTACCCGGAACACCTGGGCGAAGTGAAGCCTTCGAGCATTCACGCCAACCTCTATGAAGACTTCCACGCTCGCGTGGCGGCCAACAAGATCATCGCGCCCGACCTGTTCGGTCCGATGCTGAAAGCCAAGCTGGACGGTCAGCAAGTGTTCTTGCGCACCGACACCCACTGGACCCCGGAAGGCGCACAAATCGCCGCCGAGACCCTGGCCAAAACCATTGCCGAGAAAACTCCGCTCAGCGGCGAGCCGCAACGCTTCGTCACCGAACCTGCGGAGAAGGTCACGCACAAGGGCGACCTGCGGTTGTTCCTGCCGCTGGACCCGCTGTTCGAAAACCTGATGCCGAAGACTGAACCTTTACAAAAGCGCAACACCGTGGTGGCGCAAGACCAGCCTGCCGGTGATGACGCGCTATTCGCCAACACCGAAGTGCCGGTGGCCCTGATCGGCACCAGCTACAGCGCCAACCCTAACTGGAACTTCGTCGGGGCGCTGAAACAAGCGTTGCAAAGCGACGTGGTCAATTACGCCGAAGACGGCCACGGCCCGATTCTGCCGATGCTCAGCTACCTGAAAAGTGATGCTTTCAAGAACAGCCCGCCACAGGTGCTGATCTGGGAGTTTCCTGAACGTTATCTGCCTGTGAACAACGAAATCGGCGACGCCGACCCGCAGTGGGTCGCAGAGCTCAAAGAAGCCGGCGCCCGCCAACAAAACGTAGCCGCAAACACTAAATCCGAGACGCCCGACCGGGCGCAAAACTGAAAGAGAGGTACACCATGACTTTCACTACTACTCCTCGCCGTCTCGCCAAGACCTTCGCACTCGTTGCAGGCATGAGCGTGTTGTCGATGTCCGCCTTCGCTGGCGACGCCGCACTCTATGGCCCGACTGCACCAAAAGGTTCGAGCTTCGTGCGTGTCTACAACGCCGGTAACGCTGAAGTCAGCGCCACCGTCGGCACCACCAACCTGGCCGAAGTCGCGCCGCTGTCCAGCACTGACTTCAGCTTCATGCCGGGCGGCGACTACAGCGCCAAGGTCGGCAGCCAGACCCTGCCGGTGAAACTGGCCGGTGACCACTATTACACCCTGGTCAACAACGCCAGCGGCGCGCCGCAACTGATCGAAGAACCGCCGTTCAAGAACAAGCAGAAATCCCTGGTTCGCGTGCAGAACCTCAGCGACAAGGCCCTGACCCTGAAAACCGCTGACGGCAAGACCGAAGTGGTCCCGTCCGTGGCGGCCAAAGGCCGTGGCGAACGTGAAATCAACCCGGTCAAAGTCAGCCTGGCCCTGTACGACGGCGCGACCAAAGTCGGCGACGTGAAACCGGTTGCCCTGGAACGCGGTGAAGCCGCCGTGCTGTACGTCACCGGTAAAGGCAGCAGCTTGTCGCCAGTCTGGGTAAAACGCCCGGTTTCGACGCGCTAACACATTTGTCCGGCTGACCCGTTTCGATGTGGGAGCGGGCTTGCCCGCGATGCAGACGACTCGGTGCAACAGATGCACCGAGGTGATGCCATCGCAGGCAAGCCAGCTCCCACAGTGGACCGAGGTCATCCGGACACGGAATAAGAACAAGAGTGAAACGACAGAACGCAGTAGCTCTGACCCATACGATTTTCAAGGAGTAACAACATGATTCCGGTGATCTTGTCAGGTGGTAGCGGCTCACGTCTTTGGCCGCTTTCGCGTAAGCAATTCCCTAAACAGTTCCTCGCCCTGACCGGCGAACACACGCTGTTCCAGCAAACCCTGGAACGCCTGGTGTTCGAAGGCATGGACTCCCCGATCGTGGTCTGCAACAAGGACCACCGCTTCATCGTCAACGAGCAGCTGAGCACCCGTAAGCTCGAAGTGCAGCGCATCCTGATGGAACCGTTCGGTCGCAACACCGCGCCGGCCGTGGCCCTGACCGCGATGATGCTGGTCAACGAAGGTCGTGACGAATTGATGCTGGTGCTGCCGGCCGACCACGTGCTGGATGACCAGAAAGCCTTGCAACGCGCACTGGCACTGGCCACCGTCGCTGCGGAAAACGGCGAAATGGTGTTGTTCGGCGTACCGGCCACCAAACCGGAAACCGGTTACGGCTACATCAAATCGACCGCCGACTCGCTGCTGCCCGAAGGCGTCAGCCGTGTCTCGCACTTCGTCGAAAAACCGGACGTGAAACGCGCCACCGAGTTCGTCCAGTCCGGCGGTTACTTCTGGAACAGCGGCATGTTCCTGTTCCGTGCCAGCCGCTTCCTGGAAGAGCTGAAAAAACACGATCCGGACATCTACGACACCTGCCTGCTGACCCTTGAGCGCAGCGAGCAAGATGCCGACACCATCACCTTCGACGAAGCCACCTTCGCCTGCTGCCCGGACAACTCCATCGACTACGCGGTGATGGAAAAAACCCAGCGCGCCTGCGTCGTACCGCTGACTGCCGGCTGGAGTGATGTCGGTTGCTGGGCGTCGTTGTGGGAAGTGAATGAAAAAGACCTCAACGGCAACGTCACCAAAGGCGACGTGGTCATCCAGGACAGCAAAAACTGCATGATCCACGGCAACGGCAAACTGGTGTCGGTGATCGGCCTGGAAAACATCGTGGTCGTCGAAACCAAGGACGCCATGATGATCGCCCACAAGGACTCGGTCCAAGGCGTGAAACAGATGGTCAACACCCTGAACGAACAGGGCCGCAGCGAAACCCAGAATCACTGCGAAGTCTATCGTCCGTGGGGCTCCTACGACTCGGTGGACATGGGCGGCCGTTTCCAGGTCAAGCACATCTCGGTCAAACCGGGCGCGTGCCTGTCCCTGCAAATGCACCACCACCGCGCCGAACACTGGATCGTGGTCAGCGGCACCGCCGAAGTGACCTGCGACGAAAACGTGTTCCTGCTCTGCGAAAACCAGTCGACCTACATCCCGATCGCTTCGGTTCACCGTCTGCGCAACCCGGGCAAGATTCCACTCGAGATCATCGAAGTGCAATCGGGCAGCTACCTGGGCGAAGACGATATCGAGCGGTTCGAAGATATCTACGGTCGCTCTACCCCGATCGAACGTGGCGTGTCGGTGAAAACCATCGCGCAGTAAGCGTTAAGTAAAAACAAAAAGCCCCCGTCCAGTCCGCTGCGTTTTCCCTATCCGCAGCGGGTGGGTCGGGGGCTTTTTTTTTGTCTGGTTTTTTCGCTGCCTCGGCTGGCCTCATCGCGAGCAAGCTCGCTCCCACAGGGTTTTCGGTGAGTCACAGATCTTGGGGCCGACTCCGGTCCACTGTGGGAGCGAGCTTGCTCGCGATGGAGCCAGTCAGAACACCGCCAGCATCAATCCCATCGCCACCTCATCCAGGCTTAGGTAGGATGCTCGCATCCCTTTCCGAGGTTTTGCGTCATGTTCATCGGCGTCTTGCTGGTCATCACCTGGCTGATCCTGTTGCTGCGCTACCCGGCCAAGGCCTTGCCCGTCTCTGTGGCGGCCGCCATCGGGCTGGGTTTGGTGGCCACGTGGGTGATCTGGCTGGATAACCGCGAGGTCAAGCAACTGGCGCGCCTGGAGTTGCGCATCACCTACGCGCCGGAACACTGCCCGGCGGATCGACCGTTGAAGCTGACCATGAACAACGGCAACGACGTGCCACTGACCGAGTTGCGTTGGCGCGTCGCCGCATATGCGCCGGGCGATACGGTCAATCTGGCCGACAATCAATACGCCGCCCCGCGCTATCGCGGCCCCGGCGAACTGCAAGCCGGCGCCAACTGGGAAGACTGCTTGCCCCTGCCGCCACTGCGCCCTGGCTATCGCCCGCAAACCCTGGAGTTTCGCGCCGAGCGTTTGCAGGGTAGTTTCTCCGACTGATCCCCCCCTACTTCTTTTTGCACAAGGACCGCGCCATGCCCGTTGCGTTGATTACCGGTTGCTCCAGCGGCATTGGCCGCGCCCTCGCCGATGTGTTCAGAGGTGCCGGCTACGAAGTCTGGGCCAGCGCCCGCAAGGCTGAAGATGTGGCCGCATTAGCCACCGCCGGTTTCACGGCCGTGCAGCTGGACGTCAACGACGGCGCGGCGCTTGAACAGTTGAGCGAGCGAATCAACCAGCAACATGGCGGCCTTGATGTGCTGATCAACAACGCCGGTTATGGCGCCATGGGGCCGCTGCTGGACGGCGGTGTGCCGGCGATGCAGCGGCAGTTCGAAACCAATGTGTTTGCGATTGTCGGTGTGACCCGCGCACTGTTTCCGGTGCTGCGTCGGGCCAAAGGGATCGTGGTGAACATCGGCAGCGTTTCGGGGGTGTTGGTCACACCGTTTGCCGGCGCGTATTGCGCCTCGAAAGCCGCTGTCCATGCCTTGAGCGATGCATTGCGCATGGAGCTGGCGCCGTTCGGTATCCGTGTGATGGAGGTGCAGCCAGGCGCGATCGAGTCCAGCTTCGCCAAGAATGCCGGGCATGAGGCGGAGCAGTTGATCACCGAGCAATCGCCGTGGTTTCCGCTGCGTGAAGGCATTCGTGCGCGGGCCAAGGCCTCACAGGACAAACCGACGCCGGCCAAAGAGTTTGCCGTTGGTTTGCTCAAGGCTGTGCAACAAAGCAAACCACCGCGGCTGATTCGCCTGGGCAATGGCAGCCGGGCGTTGCCGTTGTTGGCGGGGTTGCTGCCTAAGGGATTGTTGGAGGCGGGGTTGATGAAGCGGTTCGGGTTGAAGGGGTCACTCTAAGACCGAGTCGACGCTATCGCGAGCAGGCTCGCAAAAACTCAGGAAACAACCATGACCGACTACACCGAGTACTTCGACGAAGTGATCCAGGCCCACGTCGCCATCGAACAATGGCTGGCCGAGGACCAGGACGAGTCCGCACTTGAACGCCTGCTGACCCGATTTTCGCCGCAGTTTTCCATGATCTCGCCCCTCGGTCGGGTGCTGGATTTTGAGGCATTGAGCGAGTTGTTCCTGCTGGCCGGCGGGAAGAAGCTCGGCTTCAGGATCGAGCTTAGTGAGTTGCGAGGTATTGCGCTGTACGACGGTGGCGCGGTGGTGAGCTATCGCGAGCAGCAGACGGATGCGACGGGGTTGCATTCGGATCGGCGATCAACGGTGGTGTTCGAAAAGCAGGCATCCGGTCCAGTAATCTGGCGGCATTTGCATGAGACGTTTTGCAAGGAGTAAGACGCGGGTCGCGTCGGACCACACCCTTCAGACACAACATTTAGCCCCTGTCTACTGTCAGAGTTGACAGTAGACAACCTCCATCAGGTCAGCACAAAGTCGAGGCACTGAAAACAGGTGAGTAATGAGGACAGGGCCTGGGGCTCGACGCCATTAGTCATCCGAGATCAATTTACGCCCCGGCAACTAACCCTTGATGCAGGAGGGAGTCGACATGATGGCCCAGTCCCTACCCGATGTTCCCAGCGATAAAGCGCAAGACCGTTATGAAACCTGGAACCCGGACCAGCTTAAATTCGCTGCGCCAGGCAATGCCGGGGGTGTTAAAACTGCCGCGGCCAATGGCCGGGTCTTTATGGTTGGCTGGTCAACATCACCTGACTGCCTGGCTCCACACATAGCGATTCTGTGCATAGATAGCCGCGGAAGCTGGGACAAAAACTTCGGTGACAATGGGCGAGTCATCGTCAAAAACACAAGCGGTCGCCATCCCTGCATTGGCGGATCGCCAGTGATAAACACCCTTGCCGGTGGAAGCATTATCGTTGGGGCCAATTACGTGACAGGCGTGCCTGATGTCGAAACAGCGACGCTTCTCAAATTTGACGCATTGGGCTTCCCGGTAAAAACGTTCGGAAAAGAGGGACGGGTTGAAATAAAACTGCCCGATGCAACAACCTCCACCGCTCTGAACGATTGCCACATCCTGTCCAGCGGCCGGATCCTGGTTGCCGGCCATGCGCTGGCGCAGGGCGAAATGAAACACGGTTTTGTGGCAATGCTGAACCCGGACGGGACACTCAGCTCAAAGTTCGGTACTGCCGGAATCCTCCTGGTCAATGGCCAAAATGCAGACACCGAATTCGATGCGTTGCGCAAAGCCTGACGGCAAGTGAGGTGCAGGCACCTTAATCCAGAGCCATGGCTCGCCGAAATCTGTGTTACTCGGAACCCTGCTTTACCACCACCGTACACGTGATCCCCGCCGCCAAAAGAACACCTTCCGGCACTTCATCAATGTGAATCCGCACTGGCACTCGCTGCGCCAGGCGCACCCAGTTGAACGTCGGATTCACGTCCGCAATCAGCTCGCGGCTCTCCGGGTTGTCCCGGTCGTAGATGCCACGGGAGATGCTTTCCACATGCCCCTTCAACACTTCCCCACTCATTAGCTGCATGTCGGCCTTGTCGCCCACCCGCACGTGCGGCAGTTTGGTTTCCTCGAAGAAGCCATAGACCCAGAACGAGTTCATATCGACCACGGCCATTTTCGCTTCGCCGATGCGCGCGTAGTCGCCGCGATGTACGTTGAGGTTGGTGACATAGCCGTCCACCGCAGCACGGACCTCAGTGCGTTTGAGGTTCAGTTCAGCGGCTTCCAGTTGTGCCTGGGCATGTTGGTAATCGGCCAGGGCCGAGTCGGCGATGTTGCTGGCGTCGTCGCGGTTTTCCTTCGAGATCACCAAGGCGTCCATGTCGGCGCGGCGATGGGCGTTGACCTTGCGCATCTCCCACGTTGACTTGCGCGAGGCCACCAGGGCCTGCGCCTGTTTGACCGCGATGCGGTAGTGCTCGGGGTCGATGCGCATCAGCAGATCACCCTTCTTCACTTGTTGGTTGTCACGCACCGGCACATCCACCACTTCGCCGGTGACGTCGGCGGCGACGTTGATGATGTCGGCGCGCACCCGGCCGTCGCGGGTCCACGGCGTGTCCATGTAATGCACCCAGAGGGTGCGGCCGATCCCTATCGCGAGGGCCAGCACCAGCAGGGTGGCGAGCAGGCTGAAAAGCTTTTTCATGAGGAGCGTTCTCAACGGTAGACAGTCAGCGCCAGGGCGCCGAACAGACAGGTAAACAGGCTCAGGCGCAGCAGCGCCGGGTGCCAGAAGAAACGGTACAGATCGAACCCGGACAAAAACCGGTCCAGCGCCCAGGCCAGCGCCGCAGCGATGAAAAACATCAGCGTCATGGTCGGCATGTACACGCCGTGGAAGGCGATTTCACGAGGCATGTTCAAGTCCTTGGGGCGAAGTGCTGGCGTAGGCGGAGAGCGGTGATTGCGGGTCCAGCAGCGAGGTGCGGATGAAGTGCAGATAACTCTTCACCCGACGCAAAGCCGAGGTGTCGAAGTGCGGCGCGAACGGTTCGTCGGTGGCCTGCACGCGACTGATGGCATGGTCGACCGCGATCAAGCCGCGCTCCAGATTGCTCTGGCTCGGTTGCAGGAACAGCCGCACCAGCGAGCGGCCCATCACGCGGATTGCCTGGCGCCACGGCTGGGATTCGGCGTAGGCCGGATGCACCGGCAGAATCGCTTGTTCCTTGCGCAACTCGATGATCGCGTGGCCGACTTCCAGCACCACGAACATCCAGCGCAGCAAGTCCCGTTGCACCTGCGGCTGACCCACTGCGAGGCCGTAAGCCTGATGCAGCAAGTCCCGGGTCCGGCTTTCGAAACTCGACGCCAGGCCCTTGAGCTTTCCGCTGATCGCATACACCACTTGCCCGCGCAAATCCTGCTCGAGCCGGCGCCACAACCAGCGGCTGTTCGGCGGCAGAATAATCGCCCCGGCCGCCGCGCACACCAGCATGCCGAGCACCATGGCGATGTAGTCGTTGATGAACGCGTAAGGGTTGTAGACGGTGAGGTTGTCCGGCACCGAACCGGTGCTGAAGAAGATCAGCAGCCCGAGGCCGACACCGGCGTATTGCGGCCGCGATGTGAGGAACGAACCGAGGACGATCACCGGTGCGAGCATCACGCACAGCAACGGAAAACCGTCGATCCACGGGAAGATGAAAAACATCTCGACGAAGCCGATCAGCGCCCCGAGGAACGTCCCGCACGCCATCTGAAAAGCCATGCGTTTCGGGTTCGGTGTCGCGGCTGAAAGGCCGACGGTAGCCGCCGCGATCAGCGTCATGGTCGCCCCGCTCGGCCATGCCGTCGCCACCCAATAACTGCCCAGCACCAGCAGAATGAACGCCGCCCGAATCCCCGACGCCGCCGAGGCCATCCAGTTGGTTTGCGGGGTGAACGGCTCGTCCCATTGCTCGCGCGCATGACTGTGATCGGCCAGTGACGCGTGGGTCTGTGCATAACTGTGCAACTCGTCGACGAAGCGATAGAGCAGTTCGTAGGCGGTGTGGAAATCGAGCTGCTCGGCGTCGCTCGGATCACTTTCCTGAAAGGTCGTCCGCAGGCTGCGAACCCGCGCCGGCAGGTTCTCCTTGTAGGTCGCCAATGCGCTGGCCAGGCGCGCGGCGTCGGGGCTGGTCAAGGCGCGACCGCTGAAGCCGTCGAGCAATTCTGCCAGGTCCTGCAACCCCGGTTTGATCGCCGCCACCACATGGTCAGCGCCGCTGCTGCGCAAGCGTTCGAGCAATTGGTGTAAGGCGTTGAACCGCGTGGTGATGCCCATGAACTCGCTGTTCAAGCGACTCAGTCGTCCGTTGCGCCGGCGCATGTGCGGGTCTTCGAACACGGTGACGCTGCGCAGCCCTTCCAGCCCGACAGCCTCGGCGATAAAGCGCACGTTACTCGCTTCGAAAGCCTCGCGTTTGCTGCGACCGCGCAGGCCATCGGTGACGAACAAAGCGAACACGCCGAAACGCTGATACAAGGCGTTGCGCATCGCCGCGCTGGCGGTCTGCGGCAGGATCGCGGCGCTGACCACGGTGGCGCAGAGAATCCCCAGGGAGATTTCCAGTACGCGCCAGACCGCCGCCATGAACGCGCCGTCCGGGTGGGCCAACGCCGGCAAACCGACCATCGCGGCAGTGTACCCGGCGAGTACAAAACCGTAGGCGCGAAAGTTGCGATAACGCGCCGCACCGGCCGAGCAAATGCCCACCCAAATCGCCAGCGAGCCGAGGAACAGTTCGGTGTTTTGGGCGAACAGGGCAATCAGCGCCACCATCACCGCCGACCCGGTCAGCGTGCCCAGGAAGCGGTAAAAACTCTTGGCGAACACCTGGCCGCTTTGCGGTTGCATGACGATGAACACGGTGATCATCGCCGTGCGTGGTTGCGGCAACTCCAGACGCATTGCCAGCCACAGGGTCAGGAACGCGGCGAACAGCACTTTGAAAATGTAGACCCAGGTCACGCCGTCGCTGCGTGCCCAGTCAAAGAAACCCCGGCGCCATTCAAGGGAATACAGCCAGCGCAGAGGTGCGGGCGTGGGAGTCATGAGTATCCTGGAAGCACGTGAGGCAAAAGAGATTCTGTGGCGAGCGAGCTTGCTCGCGCCGGGCTGCGTAGCGGCCCCAATATTCGGGCAGCCACCTCACATTTTGTGAGTGCTGCGCACTCAAGCGGGAGCAAGCTCCCTCGCCACAAATGCGGATGAACCTGGAACATCGTGTTCAATTCGAGAGGCTCTTTAAAAGGGCCGGGGTTTTCGGCGCCTGGGTCTGGCTGTCCGTCGGCACATCGGTCCCCGCCCCCAGCCCGCCACCCAGCGCGGTCACCAATTCGGCATGGGCACTCAGGCGTGCGGCCTGAACCTGCTGCTGAACCTGCTGCTGCTTGAACAACAAGGTCTGCGCATTGAGCACGTTCAGGTAATCGGTGAGCCCGCGCTGATACGCGACCATCGCGATGTCATAAGTCTTCTGCGCAGTGGCCACCGACTCGGCGGCGAAGGTTTGCTGCTTGTCCATGGACTCGCGGCGGATCAACTGGTCGGAGATGTTTTTCAGCGCGTTGACCAGCGTCTGGTTGTACCTGGCCACAGCGATGTCATACCCGGCCGAGGCTTCGCCCAGCTCCGAACGCAAGCGCCCGCCGTCGAAGATCGGCAACGAGATCGCCGGGCCGACGCTGTAGTTGAGTTTCTTGCCGGTCAAAAACTCCAGCGCCCCACCGCCGGTGGCCATGTAGCCGAGGCTGCCGACCAGATCGACGTTGGGGTAGAAACCGGCATGGGCAACATCAATGCCACGCGCCTGGGCCGCGACTTGCCAGCGACTGGCGACCACGTCCGGGCGTTGACCGAGCAATTGTGCGGGCAGCGCCGACGGCAGTTTCAGCCGCGCGGCCAATGACAATGTGGGTCGTTGCAACTGCCCGCCATCGCCCGGGCCTTTCCCGGCGAGGGCCGCCAATTGGTTACGGCTCAGGGCGATTTCTTCGTCCAGCGCATCGATCTGGCGATGGGTTTCCGGTAAGGGCGTTTCTGCCTGACTGACCTCGAAATGGGTGCCGATGCCGCCGTTCAGGCGTTTTTGCGCCAGATCGAGAATTTGCTGCTGCTGTTTCAGGGTCGCCTCGACAATGTCCCGCTGCGCGTAGTGCAACGACAGTTCGATGTAGGCGCGCACGATGTTGTTCTGCAATTCGAGCTGGGCCAGACGCGCTTCGGCGACCGTCATATGCGCCAAGTCCACGGCGCGCTCGGTGGCGTTGCTTTCGCGGCCCCAGAGGTCCAGGGCGTAGCTGAAACCCAGCGCGGCGTTGTTGTCCCAGGTGGTCGTGTTGGCCAACTCGCCCGGCCCGTAGAACTGATCGGTGGGCCAGTTGTGGCGTTTGAGGGTGGATTCGCCATTGACCTGCAATGACTCGGCGGACTCGGCGATGCCGGCGATGGACCTGGCCTGCCGCACCCGCGCGGCGGCCATGGCCATGGTCGGGCTGCCTTGCACGGCGAGGTCGATCCAGCGGTTCAGTTGCGGGTCGCCATAGGCCTGCCACCATTGCGCGGTGGGCCAGTGAGCGTCCTGCGCGGCGCTCTGGATGGCGTCGTCGGTGGCCAGTGAATCGGCCTCCAGTGCCTTGCCCTGCGGGGCAATTCCTCCGGTTCCGATGCAGCCGCTGAGGGTCAGGGATAAAGCCAGAACACTGAGCGTCTGAAGCGCTCTGTTGATGCGACGCGGCACTGCTGAAAATTCCTGAGGTGGGAGAGGCCCCCTGTAGGAGGTGGGCGCAATTCTAGGGGTGGGTCTTAGTGGCGATAAGCTGGGAATCCTGTGAATCTTTGTTACCGTTAACGCGATAATCCCTTGGTCGGGGTCTCAGTCTCTGAAACCTTGTGTCACAATTTGCCATCGCACCCGAGAGCACCCCATGGACACTTTGCAAAACATGCGCGCCTTCAGTTACGTGGCCGAGGCCGGCAGCTTCACCGCCGCCGCCGTGCAACTGGACACCACCACGGCCAACGTCTCGCGCGCGGTTTCCAACCTGGAAGCCCACCTGCAAACTCGCCTGCTCAACCGCACCACCCGTCGCATCGCCCTGACCGAGGCCGGCAAACGCTATCTGTTGCGTTGCGAACAGATCCTGGCCTACGTCGAAGAAGCCGAAGCCGAGGCCAGCGACGCCCACGCGCGTCCGGCCGGGCAGCTCAAAGTGCACACCATGACCGGCATCGGTCAGCACTTCGTGATCGACGCCATCGCCCGCTACCGCAAGACCCACCCGGACGTGACCTTCGACCTGACCATGGCCAACCGCGTGCCGGACCTGCTCGACGAGGGCTACGACGTGTCCATCGTGCTGGCCAGCGAACTGCCAGACTCGGGCTTCGTCTCCCAGCGCCTGGGCATCACCTACAGCATCGTCTGCGCCTCGCCGGCCTATGTGAAAGCCAACGGCTGCGCACACAAACCCAGCGACTTGCTCAACCACGCGTGCCTGCGCTTGGTGAGCCCGGTGATCCCGCTGGAGAAATGGACCTTCGACGGCCCGGAAGGCCAGGAAATGGTCACCATCAACAGCTCGCCGTTCCTGGTGAACTCGGCCGATGCCATGAAAACCGCAATCATCAGCGGCATGGGCGTCGGCGTGTTGCCGGTGTACGCGGCGATTGAAGGCTTGCGCAACGGCACGCTGGTGCGGGTGATGCCGAACTACCGCTCGCAAGAACTGAATCTGTATGCAATCTACCCGTCGCGGCAGTACCTGGACGCGAAGATCAAGACCTGGGTCGAGTACCTGCGCGGGTCGTTGCCGGAAATATTGGCGGCGCATCAGGCGGAACTGGTGGCGTATGAATTGAGTGGGAGTCTGGGCGGGGTTCGGGTGGCGAACTGATTTCACGGTCCTACAGACGCGGTGATTTTGGGGAATGTTTCCGACGGGTTCTGTCGGTTGTTGGGTCAGACGGGAAATGGGTAGGCTTTGTGGGTCGCTGGCATTTCAGCGATCGGGTCTGGAAAACCCGAAGAAGGATCAATGCACATGACATAATGCGGCGCTTTTTCAGCACCGCGATCTGAGTTATGGCGGCTGTGCGTGGGAGACCTCCGGGTCTGCCGGGTTTGATCCTTTCTCGGTTTTTCCAGTCCGCGTACAGCTGCCACCCCTTCGTCTGGAAAACGAAAAGTGGCAGCTCCTCGACTCTAAGGATCTTTGCCAATGATTAAAGAAACTCCGAATCCCCCGGGAACAGACGACGTTTCCCCGTATGAATCCCTCGATTCCAAAAAACTCCACGATGCCGCCGAGCGCGCACTGGATCATTTCCTCATCCCCGCCGCACTCAGATCCCCTGCCGCGCGCAA
>NZ_LT607561.1:132068-132439 GCF_900095275.1 Pseudomonas sp. UMAB-40 | reverse complement strand
AAGACCTGCTGGCCCACACCTGCGAGTCATTGGCCCAGGCCAGCGTGATGGCGAGCGACTTCGCGGACTATCTGGAAGGCCCGCATCGGCACAAGGCGATGGCCATTCAACAGATCGTCATGCTGGCCGAACTGGCCGCAAACCGGATGCTGGATAACGTCGCCATACCAAAACCTTAGCCGCACGGCTGATCCCCCTGAGGTAGCACATCCCCCTGTGGGAGCGAGCCTGCTCGCTGATGTTGGCTGACACTCCGCCATCGCTGGCAGGCCAGCTCCCACAATTGGATTGGGTACATCAGCAAGAGATTGGTCGGCTGTCAGGCCGCCATCGCTGGCAAGCCAGCTCCCACAGGGTTCGGGTACATCTGC
>NZ_LT607561.1:131824-132038 GCF_900095275.1 Pseudomonas sp. UMAB-40 | reverse complement strand
CAAAGCCAAAGCCAAAGCCAAAGCCAAAAGGATCGCAGCCGTCGAGAAGTTTTCGTACATCCGAAAGAACACGTCGACTACCAAGCCGCCTTCGCAGCGATGCGGCGACCCGACAAGCCAGCTCCCACAGGGTTCGGCGTACATCTGCAAGATGCTGGTCGGCTGTCAGGCCGCCATCGCTGGCAAGCCAGCTCCCACAGGAATCGGCGTGTAC